>DNRQ01000220.1 GCA_003499925.1 Geobacter sp. | reverse complement strand
ACGAGATCAGGAGTTCTGAATTTATAATATTCGGTGCTAAAGGAGGTCTAAGATGAAAAGATTTACAAAGAAGCTATCGATAGCTGTCGGGCTGGTAATGATGTTTGGGGCGTCGGCACATGCAACCTTGCTGACAAGCAATAGCATGTCGGGTGCCACTGTGACCGACTTCAGCACTCAGCCAACTGTATCTAACGTCACCGGCCCGTTACAAGTGGGAACCCCGGGGCTGAACATCGAGGCCACCGGCAGCCCCAATAGCGGCCTTTACACCAATTATGACGGTTGGGGCTTGGCTTCCAACGGCAGTTGGGGTGGCGGGAGGACCTATATTTCAGTAAATGACGCCCGCCCGGGTTCCCTGGTTTTCCAATTTCTGAGCGGTCCCGTTTCCGGCGTAGGCGGCTTCATGAATCAGGCCAACGGCCTGACTGACCTTATCATCAGCGCCTTTGATTTATCCCATAATCTGCTTGAACAATACGATGTGATGGCTTTAACGGACATCGTCACTCCGGGCGGTTTCAACGCCGGCGCATTCTGGGGTATCCAGCGCTCATCAGCTGATATTTCATACTTTGAAGTATTCGGATACGTACCGGTTTTGGACGATCTTACCTTTACCGGCCAGTCTGCTCCCGTACCAGAGCCATCCACCTTCCTCCTCTTGGGAGCAGGTCTTGGCGGGTTGGCAATCTGGCGGAGGAAGAAGCAAAGCTAACGCTGGATAAAACAGATTACAGCTTCGATGCGAGGCGGCCAGACGGTCGCCTCGTTTCTTTTTCAGGCTATGGACCTTCTCAACTCTCCTCCCTCCGGAGGGGGAGGTCGGGAGGGGGGAAAGCCCCTGGCTCTTCCGGACCGGCAGTTCCCACTCCCTAGTCCTTCCGGGGCCGGGACCGTTAGTCGCTCAGAACAAAAGTTTGCTAAACCTATCTCACTAGCGGGATTGGAATCCGGACGAGAAGACGATATCGAATACCTCTCCGCCCCTGGACATCCTGACCTTGTTCTCTTTGATCTCGACTACGCGTGCGCCGGCGACCTCCGCCCCCTCCCCCACCAGTGCGCCGTTCAGCACGGCGCGACGCAGGCTCCGCTCGTCCTGGAAAGCGATGCCGGAGATGGCGATGTCAGGCATGGCCCCCTGCAGATTCTCGGTTCCCTCCCGGCGCGGCGCTTTCGCCTGCGGCTTGGCGGCAGCTTCATAACGCCCGGGTTTGGCCGCAGCAGCAGCGGGTTTTCCGGCCGGCTTCGATGCGGAAGGCTGCACCGGCGCCGAGACGGATACCGGCTGGCCCGTCGGCGTTGCGAGCTCGGGAGCAGGAAACGCACCCCCCGAATGTGAGGTAGCCGCGGGCGCGACCGATGGAACGGCCGGGATAGCGGGCGCCGCGACCGATGGGAGCGCTGCAGTCGGCCGGGTCGCCTGCGAGAGCACCACGTCACGCTTACCCAACAGATAGGCCCCGGTGCCGATGCCGCCTGCCAGGAGCAGCAGGGAGATGGCCACCGGCAGATACGGCTTTACCTGTCGCGGCTGCGCCGCCGTGCGGTACCGCAGCACCTCGGCACGTATCCCCACCGCTGCCCCACGCCTGTTCTTGCGGTCCTGCTCCATTTTTCTCAATGCGTCAAGTATCAAGCTCATCCGACCCGCCCCGCTTCGTTGTCGCGCCCGGCAGCTTCCCCGGCACCCGCCCTTTCCCTATATCGATTACGCTGGTGCTATCTCTCTGAAAACCGCCCCTCGAAGGGGAGGGTTGGGGTGGGGATGGGGGTGAATTTGGCGCCGAAACGAGACCCCATCCCCCTCCTGACCTCCACTGCCATTAAAAAAGTTAAGGTCAGTGCTAATTTCCCGCACGCCGCATAAGCCCCCTCTCCCTTGATGGGAGAGGGCTGGGGAGAGGGTGAAAAGCTCGTACCAGCCTCACCCTCCCCCCCACCCCCTCCCATCAAGGGAGGGGGAGCGAGCAGCAGGTAGGAGCTTAACTTAATGGCAGTGCTCCTGACCTCCCCCTGACTTTCAGCCGTAGCCTTAGCGAAGGCTGAAGGGGGAGGGAAATAACCCCGTAAAAGGAAGCCTTACTCCGCTGCGCGATGCAGAGCCGGCGGAAAGAACCCTCCGGCGCGCCGATACAAAAGCAGCAGGGTCTGCCCGGTCGCCTGTCCGTCTACCAGTACCTGCTCCCTGCCCTGGAACTCGGCAATGGCCGCTTTGGTCTTGCTGCCGGGATTGCCGTCAAGCGGCCCATTGTAGCAGCCGACCTGCTTCAAAAGCCCCTGCAGGCGCCTCACCCCTTCGACCTTCTCCGCCGGCTTTACCCGGGAGGAGATGGCGTGAAAGTCCTTCCAAAACAGCGTCGCGCCGCCGCTCCAGAGCAGGGCCAACTCCTCGCGTGTCAGTTTCGAGCGCCCCGCGAGGGAAGGGACCACGCTGACGCCGTCCTTGTCGATTGCGGTCAGGGCGAGCATCCGGGGGCCGGCGCCCGGGACGGCGACATGAAGCAGCGCCGGGGCGTCAAGACGTGCCACTGCATCAAGATTGCCGGCAATCCTCGTTGCCGTCACCCCCCGTTGCCGGGCCAGGGTTCGCAGAGTCGCCGCCTGGCCCGGCACCGGAAGGACCGGGGGTGCCTGCCATCGGGAGAGAACCGCATTCACCGCGGCATGGAGATTCTCCTGTTCGGAGAGTGCGCCAAGGGCGTTTAGGAGAGCTTCACGCGACAGGACGGGGGCTGCTTGTTGCGGAGGCGTTTTCGCCTGCGGCTCCTCGGCGCCGCGAAGCAGCATGAATGCTGCCGCAGCCAGCGAAACAAGGAGCAAAGAGGCGGCCACACCCTGCAGGGCGCGCCGCGGCCGACGAGATGCCCCCTTTCCCAGATCGGCAATGGAGAGCGCCGCCATGGACGGTGAAACCTCCTTGCAGCCGCGGGTGTAGGCCAGCAGCAGCGCCCGGTCGCAGACCCCGTTGATCAGGCGCGGCAGACCGCCGGAATACCTGAAGATGCGTTTGACCGCGCCGGGGGAGAAGGCGAGCGGTTCGCGACCGCTGGCGGCAAACCTGATCCGGTGCCGGATGTAATCGCAGCTGTCGGCAAAGCACATCGGCTTCAGATGATAACGCACCGTGATGCGCTGATCGAGCTGTCTCAGCTCCGGCCGGGCCAGCAGCTTCTTCAGTTCGGGTTGTCCCACCAGGACGATCTGGATCAGCTTGTCGGAATCGGTCTCCAGGTTCGAGATGAGCCGGATATGCTCCAGCACCTCGACGGAGAGGTTTTGCGCCTCGTCTATCACCAGCACCACGGTGCGGCCGGCCCGGTTCTCCTCCAGGAGAAAGCGGTTCAGAGCCTGGTGCAGATCGCGCATCTCATCCCCGGCCGAAGCGAGGCCGAACTCGTCGTTTATCTCCTTCAAAAGACCCAGGGGGGAGAGGGTCGGATTGAAGATCAGCGCGGTCCGATAGCTTTGGGGATCCAGCTGGTTCAGCAGGGTCCGCACGATGGTCGTCTTGCCGGTCCCCACCTCGCCCGACAGCTCGATGAAGCCGGCACGGCTTTCTATGGCGAAGAGCAGGTGGGCGAACGCCTCCTGATGCGGAGAGCTTAGGAAAAGAAAAGCGGGATTGGGAGTGAGGGCGAACGGAGGCTCTTTGAAACCGAAATGTTCCCAGTACATGGCTCGCCATTTGGCCCGTTGAGGGCGGAGAAGGGTTGGATGAAAATCAAGGTATAGCTATAGTTTTTTGCGGGGAGAGTGTCAAGGGAATCCTGATCATCGAATGTGAGCTGAATCAGCGTTTGGAGCGGGTTTTGTATTGGGTGGCAAAGTCCATGACGCACATGTGCCGGTAGAGCGGATGGGGGCCGCAGGCAGCGCCTGCCACGGAGAAGGCGCGGGTAAAGGTGTTTTTGCGGTGCCCCCGGCCGGGGACGCCGTCGTCGACGATCAACTCGATCACCATGAGCCGCGCCGTGCCGGGACCGTAGCCGATGTTCTCGGCGATCCGCCCCGTCCAGGTTCCGTGCCTCTCGATCCTCGCCTGCATCCCGCCGCTGCGGCCCCCCTCATGGCCGACCTGGCCGGTTTGCCCCTGATCGCGAACCAGATCGGCCGCCGCCTCGGCAAGTCCCTGCGACCAGGCAAGCGGCGGCAAGGGGGCCTGCTTGCTGAGATAGCCTATTGCCTCGTCCAGCGCCGCCACCCCCTCGGAGGTCATCACCATTGCGACAGAGCCCGGCAGCCGATACGCCTTCCCGATGAACAGAGGGCGCATGTCCCGAAGGTATCCGGCATAACGGGCAGGCTGCGTGCGTGCCAGATTGGTCTCCGCCAGCACCTGCCTGGCGAGATTGCCCGGCGCCGCCCCGGCCGCCCCGGCTGCCGTCGCAATCAGTATGATTGCAACGCAAAAACCGCTGCGAATGCCTTTAATCAGGATTTCCATGGCGCAAACCTTCCCCCTCTCACAAGGAGCCGAGCTTCGCCTCGAACACCTTCATGGCGTCGGCAAGGGTCGCCTCGATGTCATCGCCGTAGACGGTGAAATAGAGGTACTGCCCGGAGTAGTGATGCCAGTTGAGATCCTCAACCAGAAGAGGTGCCAGGTAGCGCTCCATCTTCTCGTAGGGGAAAAAGGGGTCACCGTTTGGCCAGGTTCGCCTGAGTTTTTTCGCCTGCGCATCGGTAAGCGGGATCCGGTAGCGAATGGAAACTATCTCTGCCTTCACATGAACCTCCCCGAGGGTGACCGTCCCCTAGGCAACCCTTCCGCGCGAAGGTTGGCAAAAGGACGGGGCAATGACAATAGCATAGGACAGCTGTGATCTAATGACAATGACCGAAATCATGCCCCCACCCCATCGACCTTCCCTATCAACGGTGATCTCCCGCATAGGCACAGCAACCCCCTCCCCCTTGACTTGCCAGCCGTAGCCTTGGCCAGGGCCGGCCGCATAAGCCTCACCCCCTCCGGCCTAGGCGCGGCAGGCGACCGTGGCAGCCGGCTTACATAATAACCTTGATTTCAACGTGTTGACTCTGGTAGATTGCCGCTACGTTTGAAACGGAAGTAAATCGGAAAGGGACTGAGAAAGGGACTTGATTTTTTCCGCATTGTTGGTTTCATTATAAACGTGAGCATTTTCAAATCAGACTGACAAATCCAAATTAGGTGGGTACCTATGCAGCTGGCACTTTATCTGGAATACGGCGAAAAACTGTCCCGTGCCGCACTCAAACTACCGGTGCAGACCCCGGTTGAAATCGACTCCACTTTGCTTGATTGCGTGGTTGAGGTGCTTCCCATCGCTGCATCACAGTACAGGGGACCGGAGCATCTCCCCGGAATCGAGTTTCCGCATCCGGAGATCAGGGTGGTGTTCAGACTAAAGGAGCACCCGCAGATCGCGGCGATTTACTCCATCGACGTCTTTGTAACCGATGCGACCTTGAGCCTGGTGAGTCATGCCCAGGGGCACACCCATGTCGATATCAACCGACGCTATGCCCAGATCGAACGCTTCATCTCCAACAAGCAAAACGGCCTCCTTGAGCTGATAGGTTGCAACCATGCCTTGCTGATCGAGCGTCTGTCACAAACCTTCCTCGAACTGCGCACGGCATATCTCAACGCCCTTCAAGAAGAGGGCTGCCTGCCTGTGCCACGCCACTTCTAGCCGGCGCCTCTATCCCGTAAGTTCCGGAAGAGAACCGCCGGAAATAGCCGCAATCGGCTCGACGACGATCACGGAGACATTATCCGGCCCCCCGTTGTCGATTGCCGCCCTTACCAGGGAATTCGCGACGGCGTCAAGATCGGTCCGGTTCTGCCCCATGAGCGCCTCTATTTCCTGGTCGCGCAGCGCCTCGGTAACTCCGTCGCTGCAGATAAGTAGCAGGTCTCCCGGCTTCAGTTCAACGGTGCGAATCTCCGGTATCAGTTCATCCGACACCCCGACCGCCTGCGTCAGGATATGCCTGAACCTGGAGGGGATGCCACCCGCCGGGACCATTCGACTTTGGGCGAGCAGAGCAGCATAATTGTCATCGGTGGTCACCTGACGCAACGCCCCTTGCCGGAACAGGTAAACCCTGCTGTCGCCGACATGACAGAGGATCGCCTCTGCACCCCGGACCACCACCATTTCCAGCGTGGTGCCCATTCCCTCCAGTGCCGGATCGCCGAGTGCCCGTTTGGCAACGGCGGAGTGGGCCGCGGCGAGCGCCTCGGCGAGAATGCGCCCGATCCCCCCGGTTTTGGTTGGAGCTCCCTCCCCCGGAGGGGGAGGGNNGGGGGAACCCGGGCGCCACATCCGGCAGGTAGCGCATGAGCAACAGGTGGGCCGTGGTCACGGCGAGCTCGCTGGCCACCTCCCCCGCCGGCCCTCCACCCATGCCGTCGGCCAGCAGGAAGATGCCGTTGGTCTCATCCGCGAGCACGAAGTCCTCGTTGTTCTCCCTCACCACTCCCCGATCGCTTTTACATGCAGAGCGCATAGCCGTACCCCTTGCACCGTCGGTTCAGCTGCCGTTTCCTGCTGCTCCCCCACCCACACCTCTCCAAACCTCCAACACGCTCCCTGTTCACAGCATCGCGGCAGCAGGCCGACAACCGCCCCGCATCGAGGTATAATGAGGTGGGCCAAAGATCGGCACTAACCACTTCGGCACATTGTTTGGCCTGACAATGAGGAGGTTTATCATGGACATCCCCAAGCGCCAGCTCGGCAAGACGGGAGTGGAGGTGACAATTCTCGGCCTGGGCGGAGAGGGAATCCTGCGCAGCCGCGGTTTTGACCGTGAGGCATCGGAGCTGATCAATCGCGCCCTCGACCTGGGGATCAATTACTGCGAGTCGGCGCGGGCCTACGACGGGAGCGAGTCCTACTACGGCAACACCTTGCAGCAGCGGCGCAGCGAGATCTTTCTCACCAGCAAGTCCCACGCCAGAGACAAGACGGGCGCCCTGACCCACCTCCACCAGACCCTCCGCAGCATGAACACCGAATACCTCGACCTGTGGCAAGTGCACGATGTACGGACCGGGGATGACGTCGAGGAAATCTTCGGGGCCGGCGGCGCCATCGAGGCCTTTGTCGAGGCCAAGGAAAAGGGGCTGGTGCGCTTTATCGGCGTCACCGGGCACCATGACCCCGCAATCATTCGCGCCTGCATCATGCGCTTTCCCTTCGACACCGTGCTCCTTCCCGTCAACCCGGCCGAACCGGTCCACCAAAGCTTCATCCAGGAAGTGATACCCCTGGCGCAGGAGCGGGAGATGGGGATCGTGGGGATGAAGGTGTATCTGCGCGGCCTTGCCAGACGCATCCCGGGTCACCCCGGAATGAAGCCGTACCTGCGCTTCGCCCTTTCCCAGCAGGTCAGCAACATCGTGATCGGATGTGACGATCTGGGGCAGGTCGAGGAGAACGTCGCCCTTGCCCGCTCCTTCTCTCCCATGAGCCCGGAGGAGCAGGAAGAGCTGATCAGCCACGTCGCCCCCCATGCCCGCGAGCTGATGTATTACAAGCCGTGAGGGCACGGGTGAAAGGTCCCTCTCCCGCGGCACTGTCCGGTAAAAATATGCCAGCCATGCGTCTGAACTTAAAAAGAGTGCCTTGCACCCTCCCCCAGCNNGCGGGAAATTAGCACTGACGTTAATTTAATGGCAGTGCCCCCAGCCCCTCCCATCGAAGGGAGGGGGATATAGTCCCCTTTCCCCTGGCGGTTATAGTCCCCTCTCCCTAACCCTCTCCCCTGGTGGGAGAGGGTTAGGGAGAGGGGGGCAGCCGCAATTACTACCTGCATAGAGCGGCGCGAACAGGGGCGACTTACCGACCAGCTATCCCTGATCCCGGCCGGCATCGGGCTTCGCCTCCGGCAGCCTCTTCACCGTAACCCTGAGCCCTTCGAGCGCGATCACTTCCACCTTCTCCCCTTTGCTGATCGGCTCGGAGCTCGTGGCATTCCAGTATTCGCCCCGCACCATCACCTTCCCCTCGGGCATCAGGTCTGTCTCGGCGATGCCGTGCTCTCCCATCATCCCTTCCCTGCCGCTGATCGGCTTTTCCCGGTGCGCCTCGATCACCTTGGCAACCACGAAGATGAAGAACAGCGAGGTCACCAGCGCGGTGGAGACGATGAGCCCCCGCGACAGACGCAGGTAGGGTTCCGGCGACGGGAAGAGGAGCAGCGAGCCGAGAACCATGGCGATCACCCCCCCTATCGCCAGAATGCCGTGGGAAACCACCGTGATCTCGGCGATGAACAGGATTATGGCAAGCAGGATCAGCAGCAGCCCGGCGTAGTTTACCGGCAGGGTCTGGAAGGCGAAAAAGGCGAGGATCAACGAGATGCCGCCGATCACCCCGGGGAGGATCACTCCGGGATTGGAAAGCTCGAAGAAGAGCCCCAGAAGGCCCAGAAGCATCAGCACGTAGGCGACATCAGGGTTGCTGATCGCATCGAGTATCCTGTCCCTAAGCCCCATTTCGTAGCTCGTCACCCGCGCGCCGGCAAGCCGCAGCACCGTCTCCTTGCCGCCACGCACCAGCCGGCGCCCCTCCAGCTTGTTGAGCAGTTCCTGCCGGTCCGCCGCGATCAGGTCGATTATCCTTTCCTCCAGCGCCCTCTCCGACGAGAGCGAGAGGCTTTCGCGCACCATCTTTTTGGCCGTTTCCGCGTTGCGCCCCCGCTTTGTGGCAATCCCCTCCAGGTAGGCCTCGGCGTCGTTCAGGATCTTTCCCTCCATGACCTTGTCCGGTTTCTCGCCCCCCAGCGTGACCGGATGCGCCGCACCGATGTTGGTGCCGGGCGCCATGGCGCAGACATCCGCCGCCAGGGCGATGATCGCGCCCGCTGAAGCGGCACGGGCTCCGGACGGGGTAACGTACACGGCAACCGGGACGCTACTGCCGAAGATCCCCTTGACCGCTGCGCGCATGGCACTGTCCAGCCCCCCCGGGGTGTCCATCTCCACCAGCAGCAGCCGGTCGCCGCGTCGCGCTGCCGCATCGATATTCTTCTGCAGGAAATCGGCCGTCACCGGGTTGATCGGCCCCTCCACCGAAAGCACCGCAATCTGCGGCTCCTGGGCCGCCGGGCACAGGGGAAGCATGAGGATCAGCAGTATCAGGGTGAGCAATCTGGTCATGGCGCCTCCGCGTTGTAGAAACGGCACGTCGCTTACCGTACTCAGGTCATTTTACTACCAGTATAAATAGAAAGAAATGCGGCAGATCGTGCCAGGACCACAGCATTCAGTCAGACGAAAGCGATCGGCACAAGGTCGACCCCGCCGGGGCCCAGCACCTTGAAATGTTGGGAGGGTTTTTTCCGACCAGCATTGGGAAAATGTATCATGAGCCCACATTAAATCAACGAGGAAGATGTGCGGGAAATCCTCGCCACCCAGGTCGATTACAACGCCTACGAGACCGAGACCGGGACCGCGGACCAGTTCCCGGAGAACCAGCGTTACCAGGAATACCCGCACGCTGCACAAGCCCCGAGCAGCAGGAAGGAGCTTAACTTAATGGCAGTGCCCCTCGAAGGGAGGGGTAACATTCCCCCTTCACTGACGGCGGCGTCTCTCAGATATCGGGCATCTCGAAGCTGCCGACCAACTGCTTAAAGAGGATGGGGATTTTGGTCTCGAAGCGAAGTGATGCGCCGCTCACGGGATGGGTGAAGGATATGGAACAGGCATGCAGCGCCAGGTTGGGATAGCTGGCATGCCCCTTGCCGTACTTCCGGTCGCCGACAACCGGATGCCCCTTTTCAGCGAAGTGCACCCGGATCTGATGCTTTCTGCCGGTCAGCAGGTGAATGCGCAACAGGCTGAGCCCCTTGAGCTCCTTCACCAGCGTATATGCCGTTTGCGACAGCTTTCCCTTTTCGGGGTCCGCAGTGGAGTAGACCGTGAAAGCGGCATTCTCGGTCAAATAGCTGCTGATGGTCCCCTGTGGCGCGTCGAGATGGCCAAAGACTACCGTGAGATAGATCTTGGTGGTGTTTTCCCAGTCCGACTGCAGGAACAACTTGGCCTGTTCGCTTTTGGCAAAGAGCAGAACTCCGGAGGTGTCGCGGTCCAGTCGGTGCACGATGTAGACCCGGTTGCGTGACTTCGGGTTTCCCCTGCGGACGTAGTCATTGAGAATCGAGTGCACGGTGCGGGATTTGTCCCGATCGGTACCCATGGTCAAGAGGCCGCAAGGCTTGTCCACCACGAGAATATCGGCATCTTCGTACAGCAGCGCCACTCCCTTCGGCTGATGTTTCGGGGACGGCAGTTTGTTTTTTTGCATGGGGCCTCTACATGGAAAAGACCGCCGGGGTGGTCCAGGCGGTCAGTGGTGGCTGCTGGCTGAGGGCTCAGTAATAGCACTGTAAGCTCTCTTTATGCAACAGATATGCAACTTTCCGGTCCGCCGGCTGCGGGAGGCCACCCCTATTTAATCAGCCCCTGGCGTTCCATCTTTTTCAGCACGGCCTTTACATACGACTTGGAAACCTTCTTGTCCGAACCCTTTACGAATGTGTCGGAGACGGCGGACCAGACCGGTTTACCGGTTGCGGCGTCGTACAGGACCGTTGCGAAAACCACATACTCGTTCTCCCTGTACTCGTAGGTCGGCCACATGTCGTAGTCCGGCATCAGTATCATGCTTGTGGATCCCCGCGGATAAATCGCCAATTCCCTTTTCCTGTCCAGGAACGAGCTCACCAGCACCATCTCGAAACCGAGATCCCTGGCTTTCGCCATTACGCCCTCCTTGGAAGCTGCGGAGGCAGGCATCGCCTTATAACCGGGGGCCGCAGAGATGCCGCGCTCTTTGAGCTGAGCCACGAATTCGTCCGCGGACCGGTTCCCTTCCACATCGGGTGGCAACACGAGTACCAAAACGGAGCGGACCCCCTGTCCGCTGTAACCGGGATCTTTCCATACATCCTTCACCTTCGTCTGGGAGCAACCGACCACCAAGATGGCGGCGACCAGCATCATCAGGATCTTAATCATGAGCGCGCCTCCTAACCGTCAGGCTGTTAATCTTAATCCTCCCCCTTGAGTCTATGCAAATCCTCTAATAAATGCAACCTCCGCCCGCTGCCGTACACCTCAGGAACCATACCCCCGTAAAGGTACCCAACCCCCGACTACCATCATCATCCGCCCACTGCGCAAGCACCCCTCCCCCACCCCACTGCCATTAAGGAAATAGGAGCTAGGGTGGGCCGTGCCCACCACACCCGCATCCTGATGGTGGGCACGGCCCACCCTACATGAGCCACGTAACCACCGCTTAACACCCCCTCCCCATTGATGGGGAGGGTTGGGGAGAGGGTGAAAAGCCGGCATGAGCCTCACCCTCCCCCNNCCCCCCCGCCCCCTCCCATCAAGGAAGGGGGAGTTTTAACCGCGGAAGATGGATGCAGAATCGTCTCGTGTCGACCCTCCCTTAATTTGTTATAATGCGGCCATAGGGCGTTCAATCAACGAGATCGTAGGAGACCGCTATGAAATTTTCGCGCTCCAGCACCACGCTGCTTGCTGCAGCCATTTTTTTATCGGCAACGTCATTGATAACCACATCGCTGGCGGTACAGGCGGCCGATACCATGGACCGGGCCATATTCGTCAACGCGGACGAACTGCGCTGGGATAATGCGCCGCCATCGCTGCCGGGCGGGGCGAAGATGACCGTTCTTCTCGGCGACCCAAGCAAGCCGGGGCCTTTCGTCTTGAGGTTCAAGACCGATGGCGAGTACAAAATCCCGCCGCACTTCCACTCGAGGGCGGAAGCGTTAACTGTGATATCCGGAACGTTGTATCTGGGGGGTGGGGAGAAGTTCGATCCTACGGTGGCCCATGCGCTGAGCGCCGGGGGGTTTCACTACCTCCCGGCGAAGGTCCCGCACTTCGCCTTCTCAAAAGCGCCGACGGTCGTGGAAATACATGGGGAAGGTCCTTTCGACATCGTCTACCTAAACCCGGACGACGATCCGCAGAAGGCGCGTAGCAGGTAGCAGCTCGCGAAAAGGGCTGGCCCAGCCGGGCGCTCCCCGGCTTGTCCCAGCCCCGAAAACCTTCAGGCTCCCCCTCCGTACTACCAGCTCTCCTCCCCCCGGAGNNATTCCCTTAACTTAATGGCAGTGGAGGTCGGGAGGGGGGAAGACTTCCGCTTCTGACGAAGAACCGGCCGATTACCCCCTCCCTCCCCCTCCCCCGCCGGGGAAGGGGACAATGTTGCATAATCTGCAACCCCACAAAGCAAAACCCCTGACTTCCCGGCTCGCGGGATGGTCAGGGGTTTTGCTGTTTCCTGATGGCGGGGCTATCCCCCCTGGCTCAACGCCTGACGAACAGGGTGAGTTCGGCCAGCTCGCCGTCGGCCAGATGGAGCGGGAAGAACAGGCCGTAGCTCTCCAACGGCACCTCGATCCCCTCCCTGCCGGGGCGAAGCGGAAAGGGTGGGAGAATCTCGACGCTCTTTCCGTACTGGGACGCCTTGGCCGCCACATTGCCGCAGACGATGTTGGCAAATTCAAGCACCGTATCCTCAAGCACCTCATCGGGCTCACCGGAGACGTCGTCTTCCATGAGCAGGGCCCGCGCAATCCGGTTGCGCAGCAGATCGGAAACGGCCAGGTGGTAGCTTGCCGAAACCATCCCGGCCAGCGCGATCCCCGCCACGAAGTCGCTTCCGGGGAGACGGTCCACCAGGACACATTCCCCCACCTGGCACTGCACCCCGACGATGCGCAGGAACATCTTTGCGCTGAGGTCGGCGCAGAATTCCCAGACCTCCGGGTGCAGTACCCCGGAAGGGATCGTGGTCTGAGAGGTGGTGTAAAGGGCCTGGTCGATCCTGAACTCTTCGAGGAGGTGGGAGAGGTCGTCGGCGCTCAGGGCGCCGACCCGGACCAGGGCCTCCCCGATGCGCAGATGCGTTTTTTGCTGCTGCTTCAGGACCTGCCCGATCTGCTCCTGGTTCAGGATACCGAGCTTTATCGCCATATCGCCAAACATCAGATCCTCGATACGCTGGGCATTGTGGACCCGTTTCAGCTCGCTTTCGGTGATGAATTTCAGCTCCAGCGCCGTCGCCCCGAATTTCAGGTTGACGGCATCCTGCAAGTCGACCGCCTTCAGCAGGAGCTCCACGGACACAGCCCCCCGATCCAAGAGATATTGCCCAAAAAATTTTATCGCCATGTTCACTCTCCGCGTCTTGGTCACACCCGCATCTAGTGGCTGAAAATATCCAGCCGCTCCCCCCCTCGATCTCCGGCAGCCAACCAACCGTTACAGTTCGCGCAGGACCTTCAGCAGTTCCTCGGGCTCGAACGGCTTCGATAAAACCGCCTTGGCGCCCAGTCTGAGCGCCTCGGTGAACTTGTCCCCTACCCCGCCCAACGATGTTATCATCACCACCTTGGCCTGCTTGTCCAGCGCGACAAGGGTGCGCAGCGCCGTGATCCCGTCCATGCCGGGCATGTTCATGTCCATGCAGAGGATGTCGGGGTGGTGCAACTGGTACATCTGGATCGCTTCCAGGCCGTTTCGCGCCTGGGCAACCACCTCGAACTCCCCCGACCCCGCGATGATCTTCTCCAACTGACGTGCGAATGCGATACTGTCATCCGCTATAACGACTTTTTTCATAGTGCGCCTCCTGGCATGTACAAAACGGGCTGACTCACAACTCTACCTGATCGGCGCTGATCGCAGCTTTTCACAAATTCACCCCCTTCCCCGGGAGCTCCCTTAAATTGCCCGACCCGCCCTGATCTTCCGCCTGCTCTTTTCCCTTCTTATTCACGCTTTCCTTCATTCTTATTCGGTGATTGGAAAGATTTCTGGAGCGTCGCGCCATCCGAAGGAGAATTATAACTGTCAAATCTTCAGGTAGATTAGAGCAACACAGGTCCGATGTCAAAGAAATTTAATGATCACTGTGACACTGAAAGGTTGTTTTTGTATACAGAGTTGGTAATCTGGCAGCAGCCAGCTCAAAGTGGGATTTAGCTGACAGTAGTCGGCTGTAGATCGAGGCGACCTGGAGAAATAACTGAACTTATCTCAACGTGGGCCGATAAAGGAAACAGACGTCTCTTACTTACCGGGTCTATGAAATGGCGGCAACGGATCAAGCGCTCCATTATCACCGATCGGGCAGCAAGATAGGGACTTTACCGGACAACGAAAAGATAGGAGAGCCCTGTAGTGAGAGAACTTCGAAGATTTCAACGGGTGGCCTTCCCGTACCGGATCGAACTGGCCTGCTCTGGCCGCTCCTACCAGGGGACTCTTGAGAACCTCTCCCTGAACGGAGCCCTGGTCGAGCTCGACGATCGCATCAGCGTGCCGGCCGGCCAGCCCTGTACCCTCTGTATTCATTCCGAGGAAGAGGCGGAGACGAACTCCCCCTTGCAGATGGGCGCCGAAGCGATCCATGGTTCCTCATCGCTGATCGGCATGAGGTTTGCCGCCTGCGACGACGAGACCCGGGGCCGCCTCCTGCTCCTGGTGGAGCGGATAACATCGGACCCGGACAGACTTGAGCATGATCTGGATCGGATCCGAGCCTACCTCGCCGACTACCACAGCGCACTCTGAAGTTGGCCCGGGCCATTGGGCCGGGCGGACAAACAGCACCGGCTGAATTCAGCCGTCGAATCACGTTTCAGGCACATCTGAACTAGTTGCAATGATAAGGCTCAACTGTGAATCCTAACAGGAGTGTTCAACAGCTTGTTTCCGCGGCATCGCCTCTGTTCAGGCAGATTATCGCCGTGCTCTGTTTTCTGGTTCCCTTCTGCCAGGTCCAGCCGGCCCGGGCTCTGGAAAAGGCGACCATTCAGCTCAAATGGCTGCATCACTTCCAGTTCGCAGGGTACTACGCCGCCTTGGAAAAGGGCTTTTACCAGGAGGCGGGGCTGGATGTCACCATCGTTGAAGGGGGCCCGACAACCGAGGTAGAGGATGAGGTGACCTCCGGTCGTGCCGATTTCGGCGTCGGAACCTCGGCCTTGCTGCTGCACCGCGCGCATGGCGAGGATCTCGTGGTGCTGGGCCAGATCTTTCAGCACTCTCCCGCCGTCTTCCTTACTCCGCGAAAAACCGGCATCCGCTCGCTGGCCGACCTGGCCGGCCGCAGGTTCATGTACTCGAACCAGCACGGCGACATGCTCGCCCTGCTCAAGAAAAACGGCATCGACCAAAACGGCATCATCCGGGTTCCGCACCAGGGCGACCCCCGCGACCTGATCGACGGAAAAGCCGAAGTGATGATCGCCTACAGCTTCAACGAGCCGTTCATTCTGGAACAGGCCGGCGAGCCCTACCTCACCTTTTCGCCGCTGAGCTACGGGGTCGACTTTTACGGCGACAACTTTTTCACCAGGCGGGAGATCATAGACGCCAGGCCGGAATTCGTCGAGGCGTTCCGCATGGCCACCCTGCGCGGCTGGCGTTACGCCCTGGCCAACAAGTCGGAGATGGCCGACCTGATCCTGTCCCGTTATTCCAAGGGAAAAAGCCGGGAGTGGCTTATTTTCGAGGCGAATCAGATGGACACCCTGATTCAGCCGACCTTGATCGAGCTGGGCTATCAAAACCCGTCGCGCTGGGAGCATATCGCTGAAATCTTTTCCGAGCTCCGCATGCTGCCGGAAGGGTTCGATCCCGGCGGCATCATCTACCAGCCAAGACCCCGCAACAATTACCGCCTGCTGCTAGCCACCATACTTATTTCCTGCGCCATAATCGCCATCCTGACCGCCAGCGTCGTGACCTTTCAGCGCCTGAACCGCAATCTGCGCGCCGAGATCGCCGAGCGCAAGCTTGCCGAGGATGCCTTTCGGGAAAGCGAGGAACGGCTCAGGGTCATCTTCGAAACCTCACAGGCCGGCATCATCATGGTTGATCCGCAGGGAATCATCAGCTTCGCCAACAACCGCATGGCCGAGATGTTCGGCTGCCCGCTCGATGACGTCATCGGCTCGCGCTACACCGACCACCTGCATCCCCTGGCGAATCAGGCCGGCAGCGCCCTGATGCGCCAGTTGATCTCCGGCGAGATCGACTTCGTCCACACCGAGCGCAACTATCTGCGTAACGACGGCAGCGATTTCTGGGGCTATCTTTCCGGCAGGAGGCTGGAAACAGCGGAGGGAGAGCTCCGGGCGCTGGTCGGCATCATCGCCGACATCACAGATCGAAAGACGGCAGAGGATGACAACAAGCGCATCGAGGCGCAGATGCTCAACATGCAGAAACTGGAGAGCCTGGGGGTTCTGGCCGGCGGCATCGCCCATGACTTCAACAACATCCTCACCGGGATCATGGGGAACATCTCCTTTGCCCAGATGGTCATGGAATCATCGCACAAGGCGCACTCTCCGCTGCTGAAGGCGGAAAAGGCCTCCCAGAGGGCGGCCGAACTGGCATGTCAGCTGCTGACCTTTTCCAGGGGCGGCCAACCGATCAAGAAGGCGTTTTCGGTAAAGACGCTGGTAGGCGAATCGGTCTCGCTGGTGCTGCGGGGAACCAACATCAAGGGGGTTATCGAGATTCCCGACACCATCATCGAGGCGGACGAGGGGCAGATCAACCAGGCCTTCAACAACATCGTTATCAACGCGGTGCACGCCATGCCGGGCGGCGGGACCCTTACCATCCGGGGCGAAAAGCCGACCTTGAACGTCGACAACCGGCTCGGCCTGGCGCCCGGGGAGTATGTCAGCCTGACCTTTACCGATGAGGGGTGCGGCATATCGGAAGCCGACCAGAAGAGGATCTTCGATCCCTATTTCACCACCAAGGCGAGCGGCACCGGGCTCGGCCTCGCCTCGACGCACTCGATCATCAACAGGCACGGCGGATTGATCCTGGTCGACTCCAGCATCGGCAAGGGTAGCTCCTTCACCATCTACCTCCCCTCGACGGTGCAGACGCCGGTGCCGATAACTCCTGAACACGAACCATCCCCGGCCAGGAAGAAGGGGGGTAAGGTACTTGTGATGGACGACGAGGAGATGATCAGGGACCTGGCTGCCGAAATGCTGAGGGAGTTGGGCTATCAGGTGCAGACCTGCATCGACGGCAAGGAGGCGATCGAGCTGTACCGGGCGGCCAATGAGACGGGTGCGTCCTTCTCAGCCGTCATCATGGATTTGACCATACCCGGCGGCATGGGCGGCAAGCAGGCGGCAGAGCGGATCATCGAAATGGACCCCAAGGCGCGCCTGGTAGTATCGAGCGGCTACTCGAACGATCCGGTCATGGCAAAATACGCCGAGGTCGGTTTCTGCGCGACCCTGCTGAAGCCGTACTGCACCAGCGACATTGAGCGGGTGTTGAGCCAAACGCTGCCGGCGGAACCATAGCCAGCTCCCGCCAGGGAGCCCTCCAGTGCTAAGCTTCAGTAAACCGCCTCCGCTGAAAGAACTCCCTCCCCTTCAAGGGGNNTCCCTTAACTTAATGGCAGTGAGGATGGGGATGGGGTCCGGGCCTGCGCGCCGAAGCGCTCGGGCGGGGGGATGAGGCTTATGCGAGTTTCACACCTCTCCTCGCGTGTTGCCGCATCTGCGCATCTCTACCTCACCACCAGCCGCTCCACTCGAAGCGCCCCCTTCCTGATTCGCAGCGAGCCGTCGATCACCGTGGCGCTGGCAGCCCCCCTGCTGCTGAAGCCGGCGTCGGTGAAGCCTCCCCTGAGCCTGATGGCTGCCGGGCTGGTCATGGTGACCTGCTCCGGGAAGCTCTCCGACTTGGCCCGGACCGTCTTTCCCGCCGTGCTTATCGCGTCGAGTGCCGACTCGATGCTGTAGTAAGGAACACTCTCCCCGTCGATGCTCACCCTGGCCGGATTCGCGCTGAAGCCGGCTGTCACGCTCCTTGCCGCATCCATGGTCAGCTGGCAGGGAGCCGTGCCGCTGCAGGCGCCGCTCCAGCCGCTGAAAGAGGAATGGGCGGATGCGGTCCCCGTCAGTGCGACGCTGGAACCGGATGCGAACAGCGTGCTGCACCCTGCGTTGCTGCCGCTGGCGCACGCTATGCTGGAGGGGATGCTGTTGACGCTGCCCCTGCCGCTGCCGGCAAGGGTGACGCCGAGAGGATAACTGATGCTATAGCTCTGGCTCGCCACGGCTCCGCTTATTCCTGCCGCATTGCGGGCGAAGTACCTGATGGTGCCGCTGCGGGAGAGGCTCACGGGGCCGTTGTAGAGCCGGGTCGTTGCGCTTGCCGGATAGCCGGGGATCGAGCCGTCCAGAGTATAGTATATGGTGGCCGGCTGGTCGGCTGTGAGTTCCACGCTGACCGGCCCGGTGAAACTCCCCCCGGCGGGAAGTACCGAAACCCGGGGCGGCGAGGAAACGCGGAAAGTCCAGCGCACCGGGGCGGCCAGCGGGGTACCGTTTTGGCTCCGTACGCCGATGATCGAGGCCCTGTAGGTAACGCCGGGAAGAAGCGGTTTTGTCGGCGTCAGGGTCGAGGTGCGGCTGGCCGGATCGTAGCCGATTGCCGCCGGGAGCTGGGTGGCGGGGACCACGATACTGCTTTCCCCCTGCTCGTTCCCCCCCCAGGCGACCACGGTGCCATCGCTCTTCACCGCCAGGGTGTTGCCGGCGGCGGCAATGGCCACCACTCCGGAAAGCCCCGTCGGAACCTTGGTCTGGCCGTAACTATTACCCCCCCATGCGACGACGGTGCCGTCTCTCTTGAGTGCCACCGTGTGCATGCTGCCGGCTGCGATTGCCACTACGCCGGAAAGCCCGGCCGGCACGTTGACCTGTCCGTGCAGATTCCCCCCCCATGCGACCACAGTGCCATCATCCTTGAGCGCTACGGTATGGCCATCTCCGGCTGCTATGCCAACCACCCTGGATAACCCGACCGGCACTCTTGTCTGATAGTTTCCGTTCCATCCCCAGGCGACCACCGTCCCGTCGCTCTTCAGCGCCACCGTGTGGTTACCCCCGGCGGCGATGGCCACCACGCCTGAAAGCCCGGCCGGTGTAGCGGATTCGCCATTGAAATTCGAGCCCCAGCCGACGACGGTACCGTCCCCCTTGAGCGCCACGGTATGCTGCCCACCTGCGGCAATGGCCACCACCCCGGCAAGCCCGGCCGGCACGGCGCTCTCTCCACTCGAATTCCCTCCCCAAGCCACTGCCGTGCCGTCTTCCTTTAGCGCCACGCTGTGGGAAAATCCGGCGGCAACGGCGGATATGCCGGTGAGCATGCTGGGGAGCGCGCTCAAGCCGTAATCACGATCGTTCCTTCCCCAAGTCACCACCGTGCCGTCCATCTTGAGCGCCACCGAATGATTGGATCCCGCAGCCACGCCCTTCACGCCGAGCAACCCGCCCGGCACCATGCTCTGGCCGAAATAGCCGTAATAAGAGTTTCTTCCCCAGGAAACCATGCTGCCGTCCGCCCGCAAGGTTGCCGAGTGGCTCCCTCCCGCGGCAATGGCGACCACACCGGAAAGCCCGACGGGGACCGTGCTCTGTCCCCAGAAGTTGTAGCCCCAGGCGAGCACCGAGCCGTCTTCCTTGAGCGCCATGATGTGCTCCCCCCCGGCGGAGACCGCCACCACCCCTGTCAGCCCCGCGGGGACCGGAACCATGTAGGGCTGGGAGCTGTCCGACCACCCCCAGACGACCACGCGGCCGTCCCCCTTGAGCGCGATGGTCTGGTACTTTCCGGCCGCAATGGCAACGACGCCCGAGAGCCCGGTAGGCGCCTTGACCATTCCGCCCAGGCCGTCAGCCCCCCAGGCGACTACGGTGCCGTCACGCTTGAGAGCGACCGTGTAATTGCTTGCCGCTGCAATGGCCTTGATATCGGAAAGGCCTGGGGGAGCCGTGCGCTGGCCGGAGGCATTGGCGCCCCACCCCACCAGCGCCCCGTTCCCCTTGAGTGCTACCGTGTGCCCCTTTCCGGCGGCAACGGCAACCACACCGGACAGCCCCGAGGGTATGCTGGTCTGGCCGTAATCGTTGGACCCCCAAGCAGCCACTGTACCGTCCCCCTTCAGCGCAACGTTGTGGTCTTCTCCCGCTACAACGGCGACCACCCCGGAAAGCCCTGGCGGCACGGAGGTCGCTCCGGCGGCGTTGTAACCCCAGGCAACGACGCTGCCGTCATTGCGCAGGGCAACGGTGTGGGATTTGCCGGCGGCAATGGAGGTGATGACCGGCTCCAGGATCATGCTTCGGCCGGTGATGCTCGCGGAAACCATGGCCTCGCTGAAGCAGGCTCGTATGGCCGTGGTTGCAGCAACGCTCGCCCCCTGCGCCGGCTCGTAGGAGGTAACCGTCGGGGAGGCCCAGGCAGCTACTGCCTGCAATAGAAGCAAAAGCAGGGTAACCCCGCCGAGGCGGCAGCCCCCCTCGATACACCGTAGTTTCCGCTTGATCATCCCATCTCCCTCCCCAGCTGCTGAAATAGCAATCCCGGTGCCCGGCACCCTCTCCCAGCCCGCAGTGCAGTTAAGTTAAGCTCCTACCTGCTGCTCGCTCCCCCTCCCTTGATGGGAGGGGGTGGGGGGGAGGGNNGGGAGAGGGGGCTTGTGCAGCGTGCGTGAAATTAGCACTGACCTTAACTTAATGGCAGTGCCCCCCAGCCCCTCCCATAAAGGGAGGGGGGCCGCTGACACCCCTACCCACACAAGGGAAGGGGCCTAGTCCCCTCTCCCCTGGTGGGAGAGGGTTAGGGAGAGGGGGGCCGCGCCAATTGCACTCCCCCTTCTCTCTTCTACTTGACCACCAGCCGCTCGACTCGGAGCGCCCCCTTGCGGATCCTGACAGAGCCGTCGATCACCGTGGCGCTGGCACTCCCCCTGCTGCTGAAGGCAGCGTCCGTGAAGCCTCCCCTGAGCCTGATGGCTACCGGGCCGGTCACGATGACGTTCTCGGTGAAAAGGCCGGCTGTGGCCCGGACCGTCTTCCCCTGCGCGCTGATAGCGTCGAGTGCCGCGCTGATGCTGTGGTAAACAGTGCTCTCCCCGTCGATTCTCACATTGGCCGGGTTCGCGCTGAAGTCGGCTGTCACGCTTTTTGCCGCATCCATGACCAACTGGCAGGGAGCCGTGCCGCTGCAGGCGCCGCTCCAGCCGCTGAAAGAGGAATGTGCCGATGCGGTCGCGGTTAGTGCAACAGTGGAACCGGGCGCAAAGAGCGTGCTGCACCCTGCGCTGGAGCCGCTGGCGCAGGCTATGCCGGAGGGGGTGCTGTTGACACTGCCGCTGCCGCTGCCGGCAAGGATGACCTCCACTGCCCGCCCGGAGGAAAGCTCCGCAGTGAGGAAGATATCGCCGCTCACCATTAAGGCGCAGCTCCCGGTTCCGCTGCAGCTGCCGCCGCTCCAGCCGGTGAAGAAATATCCGCTGGCCGGCACGACCGAAACGGTCAGGCTGGTCCCGTAGGGGAAACTGCCGCTGCATGAGGTTTCGGCGCAGGTGATGCCGGACGGGGTGCTGGTCACGGTCCCGTGTCCCCCGGTCGTGACGGTTACGCTGTAGTTGTTGAGGGTAAAGGAGGCGGTGACGCTCTTTGCCGCATCCATCGTGACCGTGCAGGGGCCGGTGCCGGTGCAGGCACCCGACCAGCCGGCAAAGCTGTTTCCTGAATCCGCGACGGCGTTCAGGGTTACCTGACTCCCCGCCTGGAACATTGCGGAAGCCTCCGTTTTGCCGGCGATGCCTGCGGGAATGCTGGTCACGCTCCCGGAGCCGGTGCCGGCGAATAGCACGGTGACCGGGAATTGGTAAATGATGGAAAATTCGGCCGACTTGGCCGTTTCGGCGTTGCCTGCACGATCTACGGCAAAGAAGTGAACCGTCTTGGTAGCGTCGATGGCAATGGGAGCCGTGTAGAGAGGCGAGTTCGCTGTCGCAGCCGCGCCGTCGGTTGTGTAGTGGATTTTGTCGCACCCCGATCCGCTCCCGTCGGCACAGGAGAGCTGGACCTGCTGCGCCGCGAAGAAGGTACCGCCGGCAGGCGTTATCGTGGTGGACGGGGCAGCGGTATCGATGCTCCAGGTGAAGCTTGCCGGAGTCAGGTCACTGTTTCCGGCCGGGTCCGTACTCCTGACGGAGAAGACGTGACTTCCCTCGCTAAGCCCGGTATAGCTCTGCGGAGTGCCGCAGGGGGCAAAGGGAGCGCTATCGATCTTGCATTCCATCGTGCAGTTCGCCTCGGTTGCGGAGAAGCTGAAGGCTGCAGTGGTCACTTTGGCCGGATCCGCCGGTTTGCCGCCGATGATGGTATCGGGCGGGGTCTGGTCAAAAGTCCATGTGTAGGCGGCCGGAGAGGAATCGCTGTTTCCGACGGCATCGGTGGCCCGCACCTCGAAGCTGTGGCTTCCTTCCGCAAGGCCCGTGTACGCTTGGGGCGAACTGCATGCTGAAAAGGTGCCACTGTCCAAGCGGCACATGAAGGTCGACCCCGGTTCGGTCGAGGTGAAGCTGAAAGTCGCCGCAGCGGTCGCGGTGGGATCGGACGGTTTGCCGCCGATCGTGGTCTCGGGAGGGGTCTGGTCGATGCTCCAGCTGTAGGCGGCAGCGGAGGGATCGCTGTTGCCGACGGCATCGGTGGCCTTGACCTCGAAGCTGTGGCTTCCTTCGGTAAGGCCCGTGTAAGCTTTAGGCGAGCTGCATGCTGCAAAGGTGCCACTGTCCAGGCGGCACTGGAAGGTCGACCCCGCTTCGGTAGAGGTGAAGCTGAAAGTCGCCGCAGCGATCGCGGTGGGATCGGACGGTTTGCCGCCGATCGTCGTCTCGGGAGGGGTCTGGTCCACGCTCCAGTTGTAGGCGGCTGCGGAGAGATCGCTGTTGCCGACTGCATCGGTGGCCAGAACCTCGAAGCTGTGGCTTCCTGCCGTAAGGTTCGTGTACGCTTTGGGCGAGCTGCAGGAGGCAAAGGTGCCACCGTCCAGGCTGCACTGGAAGGTCGACCCGACTTCGGTAGAGGTGAAACTGAAACTCGCCGCAGCGCTGCTGGTGGGATTGGCCGGCGTCCCCGGGAGTCCGGTATCAGGCGCCAGGGTGTCGATGGTCCAGGCAAAGGAAGTCGGCGTGGCGATCGGCTCCCCGGTCTGCTCCTTCGACTGTACGGTGAAGCTATGGCTGCCGTCTGCCAGGTTGTCGTAGGAGTACGGAGTGCCGCAGGGGGCGTAGTCACCGTCGTCCAGCTTGCAGGTGAAAACCGCGGACGGATGGTTGGAAGAGAAGGCAAAGGTAGCCGTTTTCGAATTGCTCAACACGGCGGGTTTAGCGGTCAACACCGGCGGCAGGGGGGCAAAGGTGGTGAAACGCCAGGCGGCAGGAGCGGCCATCGGGATGCCTTCGGCGCTGCGGCCGACGATCGAGGCCAGATATCTCTCACCGTAGGCAAGAGGGGCGGACGGAGTGAACCTTGCGCTCAGTGCCGCTTCCCAGGAGATGGAACCGGCGACCGGCTCGGAAAGAATCGGAACGTTGATCTGGCCGGAGGAATTCAAGCCCCAGGCGATCACCGTACCGTCGCTCTTCACGGCCAGGTTGTAATAATCTTTGGCTGCGATGGCAACGATGCCCGACAACCCCGGAGGGAGGTTTCTCTGGCCGTAATAATTGCCCCCCCATAGCACCACGGTGCCGTCACTTTTCAACGCTACGCTGTGGTCACTGCCTGCAGCGATGGCGACGACCCCAGCCAGCCCGGCGGGGACAGTGGTCTGGCCGCTTGAATTCGAGCCCCAAGCCGTGACCGTGCCGTTATCCTTCAGGGCCAGGGAGTGGTAGCCGGCGGCGGCAATGGCGATGACACCCGACAATCCAGGAGGGACGGCAACCTGGCCATAACCGTCATAACCCCAAGCGGCAACCGATCCGTCGCTTTTCAGAGCCAGCGAGTGACTGTACCCGGCTGCGACGGCTGCCACCCCCGAAAGGCCGGGGGGGATCGTGATCTGCCCGTGGGAATTGTATCCCCAGGCCGAAACGATTCCCCCTGTCAGGGCGAGATTATGGTAGCCCCCGGCGGCAATTGCGGTAACTCCCGTCAATCCGGCAGGAAGCTCCGTTTGCTTCATTGAGTTGTTGCCCCATGCCGCCACGGTGCCATCATCCTTCAGCGCAAGGCTGTGGTATCCCCCTGCGGCAATGGCGGTCACCCCGGCAAGCGGCACCGGGATGGTTGCCTGTCCGTCACCGTTGGCTCCCCATGCTACTACGGACCCGTCACCGTTGATGGCGAGAGAATGAAAACCTCCCGCCGCAACGGCGCTGACGGCAGACACCCCGGCAGGTATCGAGGTTTGTCCCTTGTCGTTGGCTCCCCAACCGATCGCCGTGCCGTCGGCTTTCAGCGCGACGCTGTGGGAGTCGCCTGCGGCAACTGCGATCACCCCCGAAACTCCGGCGGGAGGAGCGTCCAGACCGAAGCTGGTATCCCCCCAGCTCTCGACGGAGCCGTCCCGTTTCACGGCATGGACGCGGCTTCCCCCGGCGGCGATCGCTGCAACGTCCGATAGCCCTTCGGGAATGTTTGCCTGCCCCAGGTCGTTGTAACCCCAGGCGGCCATGGTCCCGTCGCTTTTTAGCACCGCCGTGAAATGGTCCGCCGCGGCAACCGAGACGACGCCGGAAAGGCCGGAAGGGACCAGGTCGGGATTGTTGCCCCACTGGACCACGGTGCCGTCACTCTTCACCGCTGCCGTGTTGTTCCCCCCGGCAGCAATGGCCGCCACACCGCCGAGCCCGGAGGGAACGCTCATCTGTCCCTCCGAATCATCGCCCCAGGCGACCACGGTTCCGTCGCCTTTGAGCGCCACCGTATGCTTCTTACCCGCGGCAATGGCGACCACCCCGGCAAGCCCCTCGGGAACGGTACGCTGACCGGCGGAGTTGTCCCCCCAGGCAATGACGCTACCATCCCCCTTGAGCGCCACGCAGTGATTTGCACCGGCTGCGACGGAGATGACGCCTGAAAGCCCTGCCGGCACGATGGCCTGGCCGTTGGCATTGTCGCCCCAGGCCAACACGGTTCCGTCACCCTTCAGGGCAACGGTGTGTCCCACTCCCGCTGCCAGCGCCTTGAAGCCGATCCAGCGTGACAGCGTGAATCGGCCCGAGGTTGTTGCGGCGGGATTCATCGCCTCGCTGAAAGTGGCGCTAACAACGGTGTCGGCAACGGCCACGGCGCTGGCGGCGTTGGCAGGGATCGTGGTCGTGACGGTCGGGCGGGTGGCAAGGGTGATGCTGGTAACGGCTGACACGGACGCCGAGATGTTGCCCGACTTGTCCACCACCCGAGCGAAAAGAGTCCTGGAACTCGCCGCACCCTCGGGCACCCCGCTAAAGGTGTAGCTTGCCGGCTTGGCGCTACTCCAGCTGCATTGACCCGCCTGGTCCGTCTCCGTGAGGCAAAATCCGGCCACCCCCTTGTTGTCCGTTGCAGTGAAGGCTGTGACCGGGACGGTTGGCGCGTTGGATGACGCGGCAATGCCGAACGCTGTGACGGTCGGCGCCGTGCCGTCGGCAACGGCAGCCGGGAAAACGATGTCATCCACCCAGGCGGTATCGTAGTTCATCGCGTTGGATGAATCCTTGGCATAGGACCATCTGAAGGTATGGGTACCGGAGGGGATGCTGTAGGTGACCCTGGTCCAGGGAACCTCGTTGGTCCAGCTTCCCTGCCGGGCGCCGTCGATGTAGAAGTTTAGAAAATCGTAGTTGTTTTCGGCACTCACCTTGACCCAGAAGCTGAACTCTCCCGCCTCGGTCGGCACCGTCAACTGCATGCTGGAGCTTCGGGAATCGCCGGTTTCCGGCGCCTTCATCACGAAGTCCCCGCCGTGAGGCACCGTTCCGTCCCAGCCATTGGCCTTGCTGAACAGCCACGACCCCTGCCAGGGGAGCTTCCCCCGGTTGGCCAGTTCGAAATCGTCCCCGGCCGGCAGCGGCGCCACGATTGCCACCGAGGAGGAGCGGGAGTCGGAGATGTTTCCCGAGATGTCCCTGGCAAAGGCATAGAGGGTTCTGCTGCCAAGAAGACCGATCGGAAGGTCGCTGAAGAGGTAGGAAGCCGGAGGAACCGAACTCCAGAGGCACCCTGCCACGCTGTTGGTCCGCTGCAGGCAGTATCCGTTCACGTTGTCGCCGGCGCTGAAGGCGGTGATCGGGACGTTCAGGCTTGATGAGAACGAGACCGTGCTGAAGGCGGAGATCACCGGTGCCGAACGGTCTACGGCTGCCGCGACTCCGGCGTTGTTGAAGACGCCGTTTTCCGTGCCGACAAAAACGGTGGCGCCGTCGGGAGCAAAGGCGAGCGTGGTAAGCTTGAGGCTGGTGAGCCCGACGTTTTCGTCACTCCAGCTAATCCCTCCATCGACGCTTTTGTGGAGTCCGGAGCCGTTGGAGAGAGCGTAGAGGGTGAGGCTGCGACTGCCGTAATCGGGAGCGAAGAAGAGCGCGTCCGCCGCGAATCCCGCTTTGGTCCAGGTTCCTCCCCTGTCGGTCGATCTGAGCAGCCCGTCGGCGGTCCTGGCCAGGAGCACGTGATACATGGGAGAAACAAAGAGAGCGGCAGCCTGAATGCCGGTCCCCGACCAGCCGGCCCCGCCGTCGCTGGATCTGTACAGGCCGCTGCTCGTGCACGCATAAACGGTATGATCGACGGCGAACTGCGGGGAGACGGTGAAGGAGAGCCAGACCGACCCGAGGGTGTTGGGGATCTCGTACTGCTGCTTCAGCGCACCGTCGACGTAGGTCATAACGCGGAAGGGCCGGTACCAGTCGGCAATACCGACAAAGACCGTCTTGTCCGTGGCATAGCCGGGTGAGATCTCCAGTACCGGTGCCGTCATGCTCCACATCTGGGGACCGCCGAACTGTACCCAGGTCGTCCCCCCGTCGGTCGTCCTCCAGATCTGGCCCGAGGCGTCGTAATCCGCAGTGACATAGACGGTATGATCCGTTTCATAGCCGGGCGATTGCAGCAGTTTGAAGAAGACCGTCCTGGTCTGGGTCAGGACACTGCTCCAGTTCTGCCCGGCGTCGGTGGACTTCAGGACCTTCCTGCCGTCCGCCGAGATGGCGAACTGCGTCTGCTGCAGGGGAAACTCGGGGATGGCGCTTTCCCGGCTGCGCCACGAGGCTCCCGCATCGCCGGAGACGAAATTTCCCCCTCCCGCGGTTGCCGCATACACGGTAGCATCCGCGGCAAAGCCGGAGGAGACCGACAACTTGGTGATCTTGTGTCCGCTCAGGCCGTTCTGGCTCCAGAGCTCCGGCGGGGCGAGAGTAATGGTGACGGTCGCCGCCCTGGAATCGGAGACGTTGCCGGAGAGATCCCTGGCAAAGGCGTACAGGGTTTTGACGGCCGGAGTTCCCGCCGCGACTCCGGCAAAGGAGTGCAAAGTGGCAGCGGCGGAGCTCCAATCGCAGCCGGTGGCGGAGTTCGATTCGCTGACGCAGAGCCCGCCGACGGCGAAATCGTCGCTGGCGCTCAGTGCGGTTATCGGCACATGGGGAGACTGCCAGCTGGCAGGTATTGCGAAGGCGGTGACCGCTGGAGCCGTGGCGTCGGTTGCCGTGACAGAGGCGGATGCTCGAAGCGAGACGTTTCCGGCGCGGTCCGCCGCCCATGCGTAGACGGTTTTCCACCCGGAACTGGTGAAGGTATAGTTCGCAGGTTTGGTCGCGGACCAGTTGCAAGGAGCCGGAGTGCCGGCCTCACTGACGCAGTATTCGGTAACCCCGACATCGTCGCTGGCTGCAAACCCGGTTATCGGAACGGTGGCGGCGGCAGTCGCCCCCGGCATGGTGAAGATGCCGACGACCGGGGAGGTCGTGTCCGCGGCTTCCCCGGCCAGGACCAGTATCGGGCTCCCCTGGTCCGCCGAACTGCCGTCGCCAAGCTTCCCCGACCAATTGCTCCCCCAGGCCCAGAGAGAGCCGCTCTCTCTCACCCCAAAGCTGCTATCTGCCCCGGCCAACAGATCCTGCCAATCTTTTGCGGCACCGATGCGGACAGGAGTGGAGGTAATTCCGTCCCCCCCGTCGCCGAGTTGACCGGTAAAGTTGTTCCCCCACCCCCAAAGGGAACCGTCGCTCTTGACGGCCATGGTGTGGAAGCTTCCGGCGCTCACCGTCTTCCAGTTGGTTGCGGTACCGATGCGGGTCGGATTTGCTTTACTCGTCGTGGTCCCGTCGCCCAGCTGGCCGGAGAAGTTATTTCCCCAGGCCCAGAGGGAGCCGTCGTTCCTGATGGCAACGCTGTGAGCGCCACCGGCTGCGACCTGTTTCCAATCGTTGGCGTTGCCGATGCGGGTGGGGGCATACTGGTCGTACGTGGTCCCGTCACCGAGCTGGCTGCTGTAGTTGCTTCCCCAAGTCCAGAGCGAGCCGTCGCTCTTGATTGCCGCGTTATGATACTCCCCCGCGGCAGCAAGCTTCCAATCGTTGCCGTCACCAATGCGGGTGGGGGTCGACCTGCCGTTCGTGGTCCCGTCGCCCAGTCGCCCGTTGTAATTGGCTCCCCAAGCCCAGAGAGAGCCGTCGTTTTTGATGGCCAAGGTGTAATTAAGGCCGCCGGCAACCAGCTTCCAGTCGGTAGCGCTGCCGACCCGATTGGGGGAGGATTTGGCGATGGTAGATCCTATACCGAGTTCGCCTTCATCGTTACTCCCCCAGGCCCAGAGGGAGCCGTCGCTCTTGATCGCCACACTGTGATAGGAACCTGCCGACGCCTGTACCCAGTCGGTAGCGCTACCTATGCGGGTGGGGGTAGCTTTACTTGTCGTGGTCCCGATACCGAGCTGGCCATCATCGTTATATCCCCAGGACCAGAGCGAACCGTCGCTTTTCAGCGCCAGAGTATGATACTCGCCGGCCGTTACCTGCGTTACGGTCACCGCCGCCGAGGCTGTAACATTGCAGGTGAAAACCATAAAAACAGGACATAAAAAAGTGAAGAACCATTTTACCCACGGACCAGCCATCCCTTTCATTCCCCCTCCTCCAAGAGCCTGTCGAACTTTGAGCGGTTATGGAGGTTGGTTCGAAAGACAGTTTCAGCAACGTTTTCAAATAAAGCAGATCAAGATTCATCTTCCGCTTAATAACCACCCTCCCCTTCAAGGGGAGCGCAGGGCGGGTATAGGTGAGGAACGTGAAGAGACAGGGCGTCTTTCTGGATAATAACCGCCTGTACTCTCTCTGGCCTTACACCAAACGAAGTACTGAGTGTGTCATACCTTATGAAGTTGTTCCAACAGGCGCGTACTATATTATGTCTTGATACTCATGTCAAAGGGGAAAGAAGCATGCAGTATCCCCCCTTCAAGAGGAGGTACGGGAGCACTGCAGATTCAGGAGCAGTTCTGTAGGAGCGGCATTCTAGGGGAGGGTTGGGGTGAGTAAAAAACTCCCTCCCCTTTACGGGGGAGGGTTGGGGTCACTGCCATTAGTTACCCGATTAGTGCTGATCTTCCGCACGCTGCGCAAGCACCCCCTCCCCCTTGANNGAGGGTTGGGGAGAGGGTGAAAAGCTCGTACAAGCCTCACCCTCCCCCCCCTCCCATCAAGGGAGGGGGGGGAGCAGCAGGTAGGAGCTTAACTTAACCTGATTAGCAATGATATTCCGCTGTACGTCCCTCCCCCTTCAAGGGGGAGGACAGGTGGGGGATGGGGGTGTGCTCTGACGCAGACTCTACCCCCATCCCCACCCCGACCCTCCCCTTGAAGGGGAGGGAGAGTTGTTGGTAGCGGAAGATCGTTGCTAATCAGATAACTTAATGGCAGGGAGGGTTGGGGTGGGGATGGGGGCGTTGCCACGGAGTGCAAAGCAATCTTAGCGTCGATCCTCAGTGCAGCGCCATCACCCTGCCCCCTTTTGCAGCCTGAGCTGTCCCCTCTGCTCCTCCGGGTTGCCGACGACGCTCCCTAATGGACCGCCACCCTTTCCACCCTGACGGTCCCCTGGCGGATCACCAGCTTCCCCTTGATCTGCGTGACTCCTGCGGCGGAGGCATATCCGCTGTCATACCCCCCTTTGATCCTGACCACCTTCTTCTGGTTGAATACCGGGCTCTCCGAGAATTCGGTCCCGAACGCCTGTATGGTGGCCCCAATCGGAGCGGCAAGGTAGGCGTTCAGCAGCGACGAATAGTAGGTGATCGACGCCGTGTTCAGACGTACGGAGCGGGCCGTGTCCTTGTCGAAGCTGGCACGCACTGTCTTATTGGCATCCATCAGCAGGGAGCACTGCGCTTTGCCGGTGCAGTCGCCACCCCACCCGGTAAAGATCGAGTACTCGGAGTTGGTGGCAACCAGGGTGACCCGGGTGCCCAGATTGAAGTTTCCGGAGCAACCGGCATTGCAGGCCAGGGCGCTTGGGGTGCTTACCACGGTGCCGCTGCCGGTCCCTGCGGCAGTCAAGGTCAAGCTGACCCTGCCGGTCACCGTGTAGGCTAGAGCCTTGACCGCCTCGCGGTTCCCGGCGGCGTCCGTCGCGAAGAACCTGAGGGTGCAGCTGTCGGTTATGGAGATCGGGGCGCCGTATTTAGCCGAAGCGGCTGTCGGCTGGCTCCCGTCGGTTGTGTAGTAAATGCTCCCCGCTTCGGTAGCGCTCAGGGTAACCGTCTGTGCCGAGCTGTAGCTCCCGGCACCGGGGGTCGCCGTAGTGGTCGGCGCCTTGGTGTCAATCGTGTAGGCTGCACTCCTTACGGCCTCGCTGTTGCCGGCGGCGTCCACGGCAAAGAACTTGACAGTGGTGCTGGCGGCCACCGGAATGGGAGCGCTGTATCTCGCGGAAGCCTTGGTAGGCTGGCTTCCGTCGCTTGTGTAGTAAACGGCGGCAGTTTCGCTGACGGTAAGGGTTACGCTCCTGGCGGCGCTGTAGAGCCCGGCTGCCGGAGATGCCGTGGTAACGGGCGGCACCGTGTCGATGCTCCAGCTATATGCCGCCGGTGTCGCGGTGAGGTTCCCCGCCGCATCCTTGGCCCGGACGGCGAAGCTGTGGCTGCCATCGGTAAGATTGCTGTAACTGTACGGAGTGCGGCAGAGCGCGAAGCTTGCAGCGTCTACCTTGCACTCGAAGCCGGCAGCGCCGTCGCCGGAGCTGAAAGCGATGCTCCCGGACTTGAGGTTGCTCGAACTGGCGGGCTTGCTCCCGATGGTCACGTTGGGGGCTACCGTGTCGATGCTCCAGGTATATGCCGCCGGGGTGGTGCTCAGGTTGCCGGCCAGATCCTTGGCCCGGACAGAGAAGCTGTGGCTGCCATCGGCAAGGTTGCTATAGGGGTACGGATTCGCGCAGGCAGCGAAGCTTGCCGTGTCGATCCTGCACTGGAAGCTGGCAGCGGCGTCGCTGGAACTGAAAGAGAAGCTCCCCGACTTGAGCTGGCTCGAACCGGCCGGCTTGCTCCCGATCACGACGCTGGGAGCTACCGTGTCGACCCTCCAGGTATATGCTGCCGGGGTGACGCTGAGGTTGCCGGCCAGGTCCCTGGCCCGGACGGTGAAGCTGTGGTTGCCGTCGGCAAGATTGCTGTAGGCATAGGGGGTCGTGCAGAGCGCGAAGCTCGCCGCGTCGAGCTTGCAATCGAAGCTCGCTGTGCTGTCGCCCGAGCTGAAGTCGAAACTCCCCGACTTCTGGCTGCTGGGGTTTGCGGGCTTCCCGGCTCCCAGCGCCACGGCCGGGGCTACGTCGTCCCTGGGCAACGCGCTGACCGTGACACCGGGGCTCTCCAGGCCGAAGCTGTCATAGACGGTGATCCTGAGCAGCGCGGGGGAACCGGGCGGCAGCCAGCCGACTTCCGTTCCGGTTGCGGCTTTGTTGTCGATCTCTTTCAACAGGCTGGCGCCGCGGTAGATGCGGTAACCGGCCGCGTCAGCGGCACTGGAAGGTGACCAGGAGAGGATCACCGCCCCGCTTTCGTCACCGGCCTTGTCGTGCGCCGCTGCCTGGCTCACGTCTGCCGGCGGCCTGTCGATGGCAAAGTCGACCGCCGCCTGACACGACTGCCTGCTCCCTGCGACCGGCAGCTGTTCAAGCACGACATTCAGCGGGAGCTTGCCGTCGCTGGCAACCTTGTAGCTGCGCCCCACCCTCAGGTCGGCAGATGCCAGTGCCGCCTGCGCCTGCGAAAAGCTCATGCCGAGCAGGCTGGGTACCTTGGTGAGACAGGGAATCGTGACGGAGGCGTCCCGTACATAGTCGAGCGGGTAGGCAGGACCCCCGTCCAGCAACATCACTTCCGACAGTGTGACGTTGATCTGGCCCGGCTTGACCTCGCTGCCGACCCGGAGTTGGAACCGGGCCACGGTGCCGCTTCCCGAGGGGGGGGTGGCGCCATTGGTGTGGGCAAAGGTAAAAAGGGCGCTCCCGTTGACCAGCGGCTCATTGTCCAGGGCGAGAATGCCCTGCGTCCCGCGGCCGTTCCAGAAGAAGGCGCCGATCCCGGAGCGGCTCCCGGTAGCGGGAGCAAGCAGCAGCGGTGCAGCTAGCGCCACGCTGCCGGATGCCGCCTCGTCGAGGCTCTGCACCCCGGAGGCGACTCCGTTGGGAACAGTGACATGCAGGCGGAACTGGACGCCGCCAAGCCCCTCGGCTGGAATCTCCTCGGCCACCACATCCAGGTAGATGTCATCCCCCGGAGCCGCCTGGCTGCTGGAGGGAACCACCCGGATGCCGATCGCCAGGGCGCTGCCGCTCCACGACAGCACCAGGACGACCATCATCAGCCATCTGAGGCGCATCCCACTTGTCATGACCATCCCCCTCTCCGCTCTGCAGCGCCGGGTCCCGGGGAAACCGGTGCCAGGCAGAAGATGTCCCGGCTGCAAAGAGTTCGGCTGTAGCTCTTACTTGACATCGGTTCTCCCATATTCACGGGCAAATCGGGCAAAGTCCCGGGCATCGACCCTTCCCTCGGCATCAGGGACCAGATCGAAATCGGGGTTGTAGCTGCTGTCGGTGGCAACGCTCCTGTACTGCTTGCGGAACCTCTCGAAATCGGCGCCGTCGATCCTGCCGTCCAGGTCGAGGTCGGCAAAGAAGCCCGGCACCGGTTCGACAACCGCAACCGCCTGGCCCGGAGCCGGCAGCCGGCGGTAGTGCTCCAGGGTGGCCAAGGTACCGCCGCGGTAAACGCTGAGCAGAACCCTCTCCCCTCCCCGGACCAGGTAGCTGGTCAGCTCCGGTCCGAACAGATTAGCGAGATCCAGTGCCCCGCCCGGCGCGGAGACGCCGGCGCCCGCAAAGGCGCTGACAGGATAGGCCGCAGCGCCGCTGCTGAGAATGATGAGAGCGCCCAGCCCCGGCTGCTCAGCCGCAGCGCCGGCTCTCAGGAAAACCTTCATGGTCAGCAGGTCGTTGCTGAAGGCCGGCAGCGTGCCGTCAGCTGCGGGACGGTAGGGGAGCACCTCTTTGGCGGTGGTCACCTGCATCAGGGGCGAATAGTTGACGCTCCCGGCGGCAGCCGGGTCTCTGGTCACGGTCCTGACGAAGTAACCGGTGTCGGGAGAGAGGCCGCTGACGCGGACCTTCATGATGCCGTTGCTCCTCGCCGCGTCCGCCACCATCGGGGGGGCATCGGGCATCGGCGTGACCGTCGTGCCGTTACTGAGCCGCGTCGCCATGGCGGCGTCGGCGAAGAGCTCGACATCGGGCACGGCGGGGACATCGGTCATCCAGGCCACGGAAAACGATGACGGGGTGACATCGGTGAGCTGTACGCTGACCGTTTCCGGCAGCGCCCACCCGGTCGCGGCGCCGAGCTGCAGGGTCAACAAGCAGAGGAGAGCGGTTATCTTGTTCATTGCTGTTTCCTTTCCGGCACGCCACCGGGACAGGTGGGACATCCGCCGATGGTTTGCACCCGTTTTCCGGGCCGGGCGGCCCAAGCCGCGACCCCGCCCTCCAGATAGCGCACGTCGCCCGGGAACAGGCGGGCGTTTCGCTCCAGCAGGGCCAGAGGATCGGTATCGGACGGGAAGACCAGAATAGTGGTCGCCGCTCCTTCCAGCTGCGCTGAAAGGGAATCCTTCCGGACCGCAAGGTCGGCGGCCCGCGCCAGCCGCTGCTGCAGGTCATCCCCGGCCACGCGCCTTGCATTCCTGACGCTACCGCTCGCCTGCTCCTCCTTTCCCCTCAGGTCGAGGATGCGCAGCGGCACGCGGTTTTCCTGCGCCCACTCCAATTCATCCGCCCTGACGCTGCCAAACTGCGCCCCCCTCCCCTGCCCCGCCAGCGGCAACCCCTCTCCCTTCCAGGCCGGCAATCCCCCCTCCAGGAGATAGACCTTTTCCTGGCCGTTGCCGACAAGGAGCGCCGCTGCGTCGCGGGCCGCCTGCAACCCCAGGGAGTCGTCCACGAGCACCAGGATCTTCTGCTGCGCAAAGCGCTTGGCGGCCAGCGACTGCTTCGGTATGTGCAGCGACCCTTCCGCGTGGCTCCGTTCAAAGGAGGCGCTGCCGCGGATGTCCACCAGCCACAGGCCGCTCCCCTCCCGCACCAGGGATTGAACCCGCTGCGGCGCCATCCACTGCCAGTCGGCCGCGCCAGCCGGGCCCGGCAGGAACAGCAGAAGCGTCAGCAGCAGGGTAAAGGTCGCCCCGCTCACCCGGTAAGGCGCGCATCCCGCGCATCCCGCGCATCCCGCGTCTGCCGGCTTCAAGGCGCCCATCCGTCAACCCGGTCCTTCATGAACAGCTGCACGCCGTCGCCGGGGAGGATGGCGAAGTTGAGTCCGACCAGCTCGCTCCCCGTTTCGGTTGCCCGGAGCGCCACCGTCTGCCACAGGCCGGTCAGCGTGTCGAAACGCCGCACGCTTTGCACATGGTCGAGCCCGATCGACCTCATCAGGTCATGGGCGCTGTAGCCGTACGGCACGCTCAGGATGCCGATCTGGTTGCTGCCGGGGACCAGGTTGTACCCTGCCGTTTCGCCGCTTCCCGCCAGGGTCAGAGAGCCCGCTTTGCCGGCATAGATCACCAGTCCCATGCCGCGGCTCAAGGGGAAATCACCCCCTGCGGCATTTGCCAGGGTGTAGCTGTTGTGCAGCGGGTCGAGCGAGAGGACCCGGTCGATGCCGAGTTCCTCCCCCTTCGCCGCGACCAGCCCGGCCGCTGTCGGAAAACGTCCGGCCAGGTCGGCGCCGACCGCGACCAGGTTGAAGCCGGGCCTGATTTCCGCCGCAATGGGGAGCGACTCCGTGGCAAAGGGGGCGTGATAGATCTGGTATTTCCCGCTGCGGTTGTCCTGCCAGAGCACGACTCCCGTGCCGATGGCCGCTTCCTCCTGGCGTGCCGGGTCGTTGCTGAGCCTGCCCCCCATGCCGCTGGAGATGATGCGGTAGGAGAGGTTCGGATCGTCCGGCCCCGCCTCGAAGTCGCTGTAGACCAGGAGGTCGTCCTGCAGCGCCGGCTGGGTGTGGTCACCGCTTCCGTAGCTCATCCGGCTCGCCCCGCGCAGCGGGTCGCGGCGGTAGATCTCCCTGCGGCCGTCGCGCTCGTCGGTCCAGACCACCGTGCCGTTGGAGCCGGCGGGCTGGCTCTGGTTGGCCGGGTCGAGGGTGACCCTCTGCTCGCTGCGCGAAACGAGATCGAAGGAATAGATCTCGCCCGGGCCGTGGCGGTAATCCTCCCAGAGCACGGTACTTCCGGAGAGGGCGGGATGCAGCTGGTCGCGCTCGTGGGAAGTGATCTGCAGCGTCTCCAGGGTGCTGATATTGCGGGCGAAGATGTCCCAGTTGCCGTTGCGCCGGTCCTGCCAGGCCACCCAGTCACCGGCCACCGCGGGCCTCTCCTTGTCGCCGCTGCCGGTACTCACGGCCACTTCCTTTTGTGTCGCAAGGTCGTACCCGTGGATCTCCCAGCCGCCGCTGCGCCTCTCCTGCCAGACCACCAGCGAGCCGTCGATGGCGGGCCGCTCGTGATCGACGGCGCCGCTGCTCAGTTTGCCGGCCGGGACGGCCGGGGCGCCGGAGAGATCCTTGAGATAGATATCCCAGACGCCGTTGCGCCGGTCCTGCCAGACCACCCTGCTACCCGAGACCCGGGGATGGAGCTGGTCGGCGTCCGGATTGGCATCGACCGGTGCAGCGGTGAACCAGTCGGTGACGCTGACACGGATCTCGGCGGTTGCCGTATGAATCGGGGCAGCCGGGTCAACGCTATTGTCCAGGCCGTCGCTGACCTTGAGGCGCGCGGTGTAGCTGCCGGGGGGGACCACCTTGCCGGCGCCGTCCCTGCCGTCCCAGGAAAGCTGCAGCGGCGTGCCGGCAGTGGCCGTTCCCTTCAGCGTCCTCCGGATCTGCCCGGGCTGGAAGCTGGATCCTGCCGCGATGGCGATCTCCACCGGCAGGGTGGCGCTGACGCTCGTTGCCGCCAGCGAGAACTGCACGGCGCGGCTGGTTGCCACCTCCTTGGGCGCCTGCGGGGAAAAGCTGCCGGGAGTGACGCTGAATGCGCTGATGGTCGGGGGGGCGGTGACCACCACCACGCTGGCGCTCTTGCCGGCCTCCAGGTTTCCCGCCCGGTCGGCGCTGTAATACTGCACCGTGTAGCTCCCCCCCTGCTCCAGGTTGAAGGGATAGGCAGGGACGAAGCGCTCCTCGCCCGGCGAGCTCTTCTTGAACATCGCCTCGACCCCGGAGCCTCCCGGGTTGTCGGCCGCCGTCAGCACGATCCGGGTCTGCGGCGTGAGGTAGGTCGGCGAAGTGCCGCTGTGCGGGCCGTCGAAGACGATCTGGCTGCTCGGGGGGGTGGTGTCGACGGCCGGGTTTTCATAGCTCACCGTGTAGTCACCGGGAACCGCCGCGTCGATCCGGAAATCGACCAGCTGCAGGAGCCAGCTCTTGTTGAAATCCTCGTCGACCCCCTGGTCCACCCAGAAATTGTGGGGATCCAGCCTGACCCCGTCGCTGCGCTGCACGCCGACCAGCTTGAGCAACCCCTGGGCCGGATCGGGAACCCTGGTGTAGATCCACCCGGTCTGGCCGGTGGGGAGGCTCAGGGTGACCGAAGGAGCCTCGGCGGTGGGACGCCCCGGCAGTGCAACAGGGGAGAGGACGCTGACCGGCGACCTGGCATCGGCCAGCTTGCCGGAGGCGTTGGGAATCTCCGACTCGAAGATGGCGTCCGGGAGATGCTCCTCATCCTGATCGGTGGTGTCGGAGTGGGCCAGGAAGTCGAGCAGGGAGTCCCTCCCCGGCAGATTCACCTTGACCATACGGGTCAGGTGATGGGCATTGGTTTCCCGGATCAGGGATGTCAGCTCCCCCCCCAGGTCGGAGGCGTGGGAAAAGGCGGCCTTGAACTCGATGAATCTGCCGGTAAGGGTGGATATCATCTGCCAGGAGGCGGTCGCCGCCTGGCTGCTGGCTAGGTTTCCGAAGTTCACCGTCAGCGACGGCTCCACAACACCGTCGTTTACCGAGGCGCCCAGCAGCTTGAAGTCGATGAGCAGCCCCTGGTCGTTCTTCACGATCCTCGGCTGGGCCGAATCGATCTTCAGCTTCAGCGCCGGGCCGTAGCCGTCGTTTAGCACCCGCAGCCCCAGGGGGTAGGCGACGGGGGGCTCCACCTGCGGGGTGAACGGGTTGTCGCCGATCACCTGGTAGGGGATGAAATAGTCAAGTACCAGTTCCGGCATCGGATTGACCGTGATCTTCTCGGGGAGGATGGCGACCGTTTCCTCTTTTCCGAGGATGCTGTAGCTGAGAATTGCTCCCACCCAGTAGTCGACCCCGATCCGGGTGGCGACCCCGTTTTCCTTCACCACCCCGGCCCCGGGAGAGGGGATGATGAGCCAGTGCGCCTCCGCCCTCCCCCCTGCGGCGACCGTCCCGGTGCCGTCCAGGGCATTCACCCCGCTCAGCACCGGTTTCCGGACATAGAACCGGGAGTCCTGCAGGCTGCCGCTCTCGTCCCTGACCACGATGTCAAGGCGCAGGTTCTCGAGTGCCGCGTCGGGAATGCCGTTATTGAGCACCAGCTTGGCGTCGAAGGCGACCCGCTCCATGGTGAGGCTCTGGGGAATCTCCAGGGAAACCTTGGCGCAGGCAGCTTCAGCGCCCCCCGCGCCGAACAGTTGCGCAAGCAGCATCAGCCCCATGAGGCATGTCACCATCATCTTTTTCACCATAAGACCTCTGTTGCCAGATGCTTCATCAGCGCCCCCCCGGCCTTTTTCATCTCCAGGACGCCGCATCCGGGATGATTAACGATGAACGAAAAAGCGACCCTGCGACCCTGCCTGGCGACCCCGTACCCCGCCAGCGAGTAGGCGTTTTCCAGGTTGCCCGTCTTGACCCGGAAGCGCTCGTCGACAAACGGGTAATCCCGCAAGGTCCCATCCATCCCCGCCCTGGGGAGGGTCGCGTAGAACCGGTCGAACCACGGCTTGGAGGCAACCCTGTAGAGGTAGCGGGCAAGGAACTCCGCGGTGAGCCGGTTGTCGTCGTGAACTCCGGAGCCGTCGGCAATGGTTGCCTCATCCGCCGCGAAACCGAGTCTTTCCAGGAACTCCGTTAGCGCCCGCACCCCCTTGTCGCGTGTCCCCGGCGCGGCGAACCTCTCGCCGCCCAGGACGAGCAGCAGATTGTCGGCCACCACGTTGAGGCTCTGCGTGTTCATATCGCGCAGAAGGGTGTCGAGGTCCGGGGGGTGGACCGCAGCGAGCTGCCGCGCCTTCCCCGGCTCCTCTCCCGTTCGCACCAATCCCTTCATCCCGATACCGCCCCGGCGAAGCAGGGTCCGCAGCGTCCCGCCGGCAAACAGGGCGGGTTCGCTGAGCGGAAAGCGTCTTCTGACCGACGCCCCCCCGAGGGAGATGTTCCCCGTTACCCGGTAGCTCAGGTCGTCGAGTCGGGTGATCTCGGGAGCGCTCCCGGTCAGTGCGACGCTCTTCGCCTCAAGGGCAATCCGCACCTGGTCATTGGGGGGCTCGACCGCTACCGTCGGCGCACCCCTCCAAGCGGCGGGGGTCACGGTAACTGCCACCGTGTGCAGGTCGAGGCCCAGGGCTCCCGCCACCGCCCGGGCCGGGGACCCCCTTTTCCGTTGCACCCCGCCGGCATCGAGCCGTGTCGCGTCGACCACCAGGTCACCCTCCACCCGGCCGACTCCGGATTCCGTCAGCGCCTTGACCAGTTCAGCGAGATCGGCCGTGGAAAGAAGAGCATTGCCGCGCCCGCTCAGATAGAGGTTGCCCGAAAGGACCCCGGAGGCGATGGTGCCGTCGTGACCGAGGGTGGTACGCAGGTCCGGCGTGTGCGAGGCCGCAAGATCGAGCAGAGCTCCCGCAGTCAGCAGCTTGACCAGTGAACCGGGAACCAGCGCCCTGGCAGCGCCGCTGCCAAGATGCACCGCTTCCCTGCCGGTCGCCATGTCGATCACCACCAGGGACCATTGGGCAGCCTCTGGGAGCATGGCAGCGATCTCGGCGCGCGCTGCCACCCTCTCGGCCGCTCCCGCCGGCGTTACGGCCGCCAAAAAGCCGAGCAGCCCGATGAGGACCGCTGCAATCGCCTCCCTGATGACCCTCTTCGTCGTCACATCTAGTTTTTCCCTGCGTTGTCAGCAAAAAGTTACCTGATTAGCGTCCCACGCCGCCTTGCGGCGCTTTGACTCAGAGGAACTACCCATCTCTCAAATAGCTGCTACCAACTCTCCTCCCCCCGGAGGGGGGAGGTCGGGAGGGGGGAAGACCGCGGCATCTCGCGAAGAACCGGCCGAGTTCCACCTCCCTACCCCTCCCCCTTTGCAAAGGGGGGGATTAAGCCCGGGTTGCCACAGCGCGTCACAACCCTTTCAGCTCGGCGCGGATCATCTCCTGGATCGCCTTGAAGTTCCGCTCCTTCAGCACCCTGCCGTTGATGAAAACGGTGGGCGTACCGGTCACCTCGTTGTCGCGCGCCTCAGCCACGTCCCTGTTGATCAGCTCCTGGATGGCGGGATCGACCCTTTTCCTTTGGAATCTCTCCAGGTCGAGCTTCAGGCCGCGGGCGATCTCCTGGATCTTCTCTTCGCTGATGGTTGCGTGGTGTTCCATGAGCTTGTCGTGGAACTCCCAGTACTTTCCCTGTTCATCGGCTGCCAACGCCGCTGTGGCGGCGATCCGCGCCATTTTGTGGAAACTCAGGGGATAGTTCTTGAAAACCAGCTTCACTTCCTTCGGATATGTCTCCAGCACCTGCTGGAGTAGCGGCACGAGGCGCGCACAGTACGGTCACTGGTAATCGCTGTAAACGGCTATGGTTACCGGAGCGCCTGCCGGCCCGAGAACCGGGAGCCCGGCAAGGTCGACCCGGGCCTTCTTCTCCATCTGGAAGACCTTGACCAGTTTTTCCTTGCTGCTCGCCAGCAGGAACAGATGCTCCTTCGGCGAATAGGTCAGCTTGTCCAGGTTGCCGTCCACCGGAACGAAGTCGACCACCCGGTTTTCCGCAACCGAATAGAGCAGCACCTTCCCGGGCACCAGGATGTAGACGGTCCCCCCGTCGCTGACCATGTCCAGGGGAACCCCTTCGATGGCAATTTGCTTCTTCAGCGTCCAGTCGACGGCCCCGTCTGCCGGCTGGGGCAGAAAAACGGCCGGCGCCGACAACAACAGGCATATCCTGCAGATCATTTTGGATAGCGACAGATGAACCTCCTTTGGACTGCGGCGCGCCTCCCTTCCACCACTTCAGGGGAGGGAAAAGGTCGCCCCGGTCGTGTGCCACAGCCTGATGATGTTGTTGAAGACGGGGTCCGCAGCAAGCTCCTGGGTGGAGAGCCATTTTTCCGTCTCTTTCTCCAGGGCCAGTACACTCTCGTATTCCTGGCTCCCGAGCATCAGCCCCTTTACCCCGTAACCTATCAGCACGTACTCCTTGTCGTCTTTTGAATAATCGGCCCGGTAACGAATCTCCACCGTTTTGCCGTCCAGCAGTGACCACCTGTCGGTCCAATAGGCGGGAGTCCTGCTCATCTCCTTGTTCCGCTGCTCGATCTGAAAGCGGGCGCGTATGGTCCAGTTCTGCAACCACCAGTCGTAGTTTTTCCTGATCATCGCCGAAAGCTGCGATATGGCGGCATTTTCCGGGGTATCGTTTTTTGCCGCAGCTTTGTCGACCGCTCCGACGACAAAGGGGGGTTGGTAGCTGCCGACCGTGACGGCATGGACGCTCCCCTTGGCCTCGATCGCCTTCTGCTGCATGGAGGCCGGTGCCGTAAGCGAGTAGACCGGAGCTCCGCCGACCACAACGAGAAGGATGCTCATGAAACAGGTGGTGAGAGTTGATTTTATTCTGGGCATCGGATTTCCTTTGAGAACGACCCGTTATTTCAGTCCTTTTTCCTTCAGTGCCAGCACAAGGATATCGAGATAGCGATAGAAGACAAATCCCGAAACTGCCAGGGCGACCAGCATGATCCAGTTCCTCGCCTCCACCCCGGGCTTTTGCAGAACGGCCAGAGACGGATCGAGGGGGTCGTACCACACCGTAACCGTGCCGGCAGCGCTCAATTGCCGGATGATCCGATCGGCATCCTTTTGGGATGAATAAAAGTTCCCCTTGAGGCTCACCAGATACCCCTGATAGGTCGTGCCGCTCACCGAGTAGAGGTAGCGAGCCTTGACGTTGTAGGTACTCGCCCTTGAAGTTCCTACCCTGGCGTGCTGATAGGAGATCTCCTTCAGTTCGCCTTGGACCGGAAGCATCCGGCCGGCAAGCCTGACGTTTTTGATGCTGACCAAAAAGACCAGGGCCGCTGCCAAGGCAAAGCAAAAGCCGACTATTTTACCCGGGCCAAGCGTCATGGCGCTTCCTTGAGGCAACTCGCTTCACCCCCCGACCAGCCGGGCCATGGGGCATCTCCCTGTTGAGCTCGGCAACCGAGCATCAGTCGACTGCCGGCATGGTGATGTTGAAAGGGCCAAAGGGCTGCGGTTGTACCAACACTATGCCTCCCTCGGAATGCCAGGCTCCTTCGAGGACATCCCAGACAGCCGTGACGGTGATGCCGTCCCATTGCCCTTCGAGCCTCGCGTTGACACAGTCCACGATCAGCTGCCCCTGAATGCCGGTATTCCCGTTGATGGTCGCCTCCAGCAGGGTCTTGCCGTCCACCTTGTAAAATCCGCCCCCGCTCACGGTCGCCTGCAGGCCGACCTGACCGCTCCCCCCCCAACACGCCTGGTCCGTACAGCGGTCGTCAACGACAGACCCGGACATCCCGACGTTGAGCGCACCTTTTGCGAAGAGACCGAAGATGGCGTCGGTACCCGGGACTTTAAAGGAGGGGCCCAGGGGAACTGCGTTAATGGGGAAGGAAAGCTGGCCGGTCAGGGTCGTCTTGTTCTTGGAGACGATGGAGCGTTTCTTTTCGCAGCACTGATCAACCCTTTCCCCTTTCAGCTCGAGAATCAATTGCGGATCCCCTATCGGTATGATCTTGCCCAGCAGAGCCGTGATCGGTTCCAGTGCCGCAAAATTGAAGGACTGCACCAAGGAGGCTTTGGTCTTGTCTGCGATTTTTTCACCGACGCACCTTGCATCACGACAGCTGTCGATACCGGGATCGTTCCCCTCGAAGGAGGTACAGAATTTGGCATCGTCACAGACCGCGTTGTCGTTGGCGGTATGCTCGCACCCGTCGGTGCCGCACTTGTCCTGCGTGCACGGGCTGCCGTCGTCGCACGGCTTGTCGGGAGGCGGCTTTATGCAGCTCCCTTCCCTGCAGTAATCTCCCTTGCAGAGGACCGCCGGATCGAGTGCGTTGCCGCATTTCTCACTGTCGTCATTTTCATCGACGACGGTTCCACCTTTGCAGACCTGCTTCTTGCAGTCACCGGGCTCCGCCTGGAAAGGAACCTTGTCATCGTCGGGCTGCTCGACGCAGTTCCCGCCCTTGCAGACGAAGGCGAAGCATTCCTTCGCCTCGCCCGGGCAGGAGGTTCCGTCCGCTTTGCAGTCGCACGGGTTGGTCGACGGAAGCGGCGTCACAACGCCTGCCGAGCCACCGGCACCGGGCTGCTGGTCGAAATCGCCGAATCCGCCGAATCCGCCGCTCCACGACCCCCCCCAGCCGCCGCCTCCCCCTGCGCCGAAGAAGTTCCCGTCGCCGGTGCCGAAGCTGGTGATGGAATGGGTGGTGAATTTGTCCACCGTCTTCTCCTGCGGCGTCTTCGGGCAGATTACCGCCTTCCCTTTGACCGTGATGGCAGCCGCCGCACTGCCGCTCGACCCGCCAAAACCTCGCACCTCCTGAAACAGGTTGGCCAGACGCTGCTGCGGCGTGTCCAGGAAGAAATTGGAGGAGAGCGTCTCCCTCCTGGTAACCCGGTAGGCGATGCGGATTTTCTGCCCGGCGTTGATCCGCTTGGGAACTGCCGACGCCAGCACCTCGATGTCGTACTCCCCGAAGCTCACCGGGAAATCGATGTTGGCATCGTCGACCGCGATGAGCCCGTAATTGGTCACCGTGTACTCGCCGTTGAAGACCTGCCCCGGCTGCAGGGCGGGAATGGTGATGTTGGCGGGTTCCGAAACCAGAACCGGGGTCGGGACGTTGGTCTCAAAGGTCTGGGTGATGCTGATGTCATAGCGGTCTTCGATCAGCACGGGGGTGACGCTCCACTCCACCGTCACCAGCTTGACCTCCATGGCAACCGGCACGGCAACCGTTATCCCGGGCTGGACCACGAAGCTCCCCGAGGTCGGCGTGGTCCCCGGGGCGCCGATGTTGTACGAATAACGCCCTTCGGGAATGTCGAAGAAGGTGACCGAGCCGTCCGCGCCGGTTGTCTGGCTGTAGATCAGGTTCAGGGCGGATTGGTTCTGGATGGTGACGCTCGCCTGCGCCACGTCCTTCATCAACTCGTTCAGCACGTTGAACTGGACATTGCCCACGGCGTTACTGGAGACGGTCACCTGGATGTTGAAGGTGTACGGGATGTGGTTGTCGGAATAGATGGTCAGCCGGTCGCTGTAGATCCCCGGCGCCACGTTCTGGTCCGGCCTGATGATCACCCCGATCTCCCTGCTCTCCCCGGGGGCGATGTCGCCCGGGTTCCTGTCGACGGCAAGGGCGATCCAGGGGAGCGCGGGGCCGTCGATACGGGGGTTTAGCAGCGTCTCGATGCCGCTGTTGCCGATGCTGAATGCTGCGAGCTTCCGGGAATCGCGCAGCAGGCCGGTATCGAGGTAGGACGGGGAAGTGCTGATCAGCGGGATCGCCGTCACCAGGGTCACATGTGCCGAGACCTTGCGCTGGAACCCCTGCGAGGTGGAGATGGCCAGTTCGGCCGTGGCGCTGTCGGGCGCACCCGGCTGCGGGGTCAACCTGAAGACGATCGGGCGGGACTCCCCCCCTGCCAGCACGCTGTTGCCGCCGTTGACCACGGACCCCGCGATACCGCTGGAGCTCAGCACGCTGAAATCGAGGCCGGTCAGCTCGCTTGAGGAGAGGTTCCTCAGGGTGACCGGGATGTCGATGCTCTGGTTCCTCGCTATCCTCGCCTGGGCAAATTCAGGCGTGACCGACAGCCCCATGATGTCGAACCCGGCCTGGACGCTGCGGTCGCTCAACTCGGGATTGCAGGCCCAGACGCTGTAGCTCCCGGTCTCCTCGGGGCCGGGCTGGAAGGTGTAACGGAAGGCGCCGTTTTGATCGGTTGTCAGCTGGTACGACCTGTCAAAGCCGTCCACCGATATGCCGATCTTCACCGGCACGATCGGCATCGGCTGGCCGTGGCCGGTTCCCAGGGCGCGGCCGCTTATTATCACCGCTTCTCCCTGCTGGTACACCGGCTTGTCCGTTTGGGCCGCGGCGTTGTAGGCGACGTCGATGATGGACGCCACCAGGCTCCGCCTGACTCCCGGCGCCTCGACCTGTTCCGGCTGGTTGTAGGCGTACCAGAGCTTGTCGATCTGCGCCTCGATGACCACCTTGTCGGGCGCGTTCGAAGGAACCATGAACTCCACCGGATCGGAAAGGAACGACCCCCCCGGTTCGATGCGGGCGGTGGCGTACCCCCCTGAGTTCACCACCGCGCCGGTCTGCTGCTGCAGGGCTCCCTTGGCGAGCAGGTTGCCGTCCTGGTCCTTGAGGGATACCGTCACCTGGCCGCTCGGGCCGCTGTTTTCACTGGTTACCAGCTCGCTGCGGGCGGAGCCCAGGTTGTTCACCTTGATCCTGACCCGGGCCGAGCTGCCGCGCTTCAGCGGCTCGTGGTAGATCTCCAGCGCGCTACCCGAGCCGAGCACCGGCACCGGGGAGCTTTTCGTGATGCTCACGGTGGTGCCCGGGGAAGGCACCAGGAGCGCCGTAGCGATCAGCGCCACCTGGGGAGGCGCCGTGCTCTCGGTCGAGGCGACCTTGGCGATCTCCTGCGATCCCCCCTTGCCGAGCGCAAACGGTCCCTGCAGCCTGCTCTCCGGGAGGCTGCCGATCTTGAGGGCGATGCTGTCGATCTCCACCCCCGCCGCGCTTTCCGCCGGCAGTGAAACGATCAGCGCTATGCTCTCCAGCTGGCCGCGGCGCAGGGAACTCCCCTCTTTGAGAGCGATGGCCAGGGGGGGGAGGGTGACCTCCTTGACCGGGCTCTCGGTGCCGAGCGCGTTCACGGCGGAGACGCCGTAGCTGACCCCCCCTCCGGTATAGTAGCCGTCACTGAAGCTTGTGGAGAGCGTGGGGGTCGTGGTGATCCGGCTGCCGTTTCGGTAGATGTGGAAACCCTGGAGGTTCGCCTCGCCCCCCTTCCAGGAGAGCGACGGTTTGCCCTGGTCCACCCGTGCCAGCACCATGTCCTGCACCGGCGCCACCGGGAAGCTGATCTCCCTGCTCTCAGAAGCGGCGCTCTCGTTCCCCGCGGCGTCCAGGGCGGTGACCGCGTAGAACCGGTACGCCGAGCTCGGGGCCGTGTCGGTAGCCGGGGCGTGCTTCGCCTCGCTCACCGGGACCGCTCCCGAGATGTCGGTGAGGATTCCCTCACCCCGGTACAACCGGTAAAGCGCCCCTCTTTCCTCCCCCTCGGCGGCTGCCGTCCAGTGGACCTCGACGCCGTTGCCGGTCAGTGCCGGGACGATCCCCCCGGGGGAAGGAGGCGCCGTCCGGTCCGAGGCGGCCGTAACCTCGGCGCAGCGGGCGCTCTCGCTGTTCATCAGGCCGAGGGCGCTCACCGAATAGAGGTAGGAGCCGTCGCTTGCGGGGAGATCGTCGTAGCCGGTTGCGTTGGCATCGGTGAGGGTGGCGATCAGAGCCGGCGCCGCTTCATTGGCTCCCCTGCGGTAAACCAGGAAACCCGAGGCATCGGAGGATCTGGTCCAGCGGAGCATCACCCTCCCCCCCTTGGCCGGTTTGGCGCCCAGGGCGACGGGGACGGCCGGCGCGGGAGGCGTCGTCTTGTAGACCAGCAGGGGGGAACCGACCCGGGTGGGAGCGGTGCTGTTCCCGAAGCGGTCCCGGGCCGCGGTGAGATAGAACTGCCCGGCCCCATCCGGCAGGGTCGAGGGATCGAGCTCCCCGGTCCAGGTGGTGCCGTTGTCGGCGGAGGTGACCCCTGTGACCGCAACGGCGCTTCCCGCCACGGCAGGACGGAACTCGAACACGGGAGGCGCTACCGAAGGCTCGTCCATGGTGAAGGAGAGCTGAACCGGCCCGCCGCTGCTCTTCAGCGCCTTGAGCGCCGGCAGCAGCGCCGCCAGCGGACCTCTGGTGTCGACCACGATGCCGCTGCCGGAAGCGCTGCCGCGGTTTCCCGCCAGGTCCCTGCCGGAGAACTTCCAGCTGTTCGCCCCCTGGGGCGAGGCGGCGTCGAGGGTGAAGATCCCCTGGTAATGGGTCTGGTCCACCGGTTGCGCCGCTACCATGATCGGAGAGCCGCCTGCCGGCTCCAGGCTCAGGAACGGCGCCTCCTTGAGCGGCTCGCTCACCGAGAAGACGACCTTGACGGAGCCGGGGCCGTAGACGCTGTCGACCGGTGCCTCCCCCGAAGTCGGGGCGAAGCGGAGCTCGGAAACGGCGGGAAGGCTCCTGTCGGAGGCAAGGAAGACGAGTTGGGAAAGCGGGCTCTCGTTGCCCGCGCCGTCCAGGGCCGTTACTGCGTAATGATGCGCCGAGTCGTCTGCCGGGAGGTATTCCTTCAGCAGGTAGGGAATCGGGGCGGCGTTGGTCCTGGTCACCCCAGCGGCGCCCGGGGAGATGAAGGGGGCACGCCCCTGGTACAGGTGGTATCCCACCGGCTGCTCGCCGACGCCGTTTTCCCAGGCGAACTGGATGCTCCCTCCGGAGAGCGGCTTGGCGGTGAGGTTTGCTGGCACCGGAGGGGGGCCGCTGTCGACGACGATCCTGAGCTCCGGACTGAAGGAGCTTTCCCCGCTGCGGTTGCCGGCCTTGACCGCCAGAAGGTTGTCCCCTTCGACGAGCTGCAGCTCCGAGAAGGTGAAGCTCCCCCCCTCGGTGGCCGCAGTGGACTGTCCGGTTACTACCCCGTTTACCCGTAGCGTCACCTTGGAGTTGCGGGGAGCCGTGCCGCTGACCGTGACGCTCTTCCGGGAGATAGGAGCGCTGAAAGCGCTGCCGATCACCGGCACGGCCGGCGGCAGCAGGCTCACCAGTACCGGTACCGAAATCTCGCCGGCGTTCTCCAGGGTGTCGTAGGCGACCACCTTGACTGCGTGCGGACCGTCCGCGATATCGGCCATGTTCCAGTACCAGGAAAGGGAGGCGCCGTTTTCGGTCCTGACCGGCGAGTTGTCGACGAAGAGCGAGATCCGGCTCACGGCGCTCTCGGCGTCCTGCGCGGAGGCGGTTATGGTGAGCGGTGCGGTGATCACCTGGTTCGGGGTCAGGTTCGAAGCGGAGATCGCGGGGCCGGAGCTGTCGCCTCGCGGGGTCACCCCGACGCTCACGACCTCGTTGCGCTGGGCGCCGGAACTGTTCATGGTGGTGACCGCATACTGGTAGGCGGTCCCGTTGTCGACCCCGGCATCGATGAAGCCGGTGCCGCTCTGGCTCCTGATCAGGGTCATCCCCCCGATATCGTGCTGTGCTGCTCCGCTGGCCAGGCGATAGATGTTGTACGACTTGAGGTAGGGGGAGGCGACCGGGCTCCAGCTCAAGGTCACCTTCCGGTCGCCGGGAGCGGCCGACACCCCGGCCGGGTTGGCAAGCCGCGTCACCGCCTCGATGACGACCCCTGCACTTTCCCTTCCTGCCGCGTCCTTCTGCGTCAGTTTGAACTTGTAACGGCCCGCCTCCTTGAGCCCCTGCGCCGTGAAGCTGACCGGGAGCCTGCCGAGGGAACTCCCGGCGTCGTACCCCTCGCCTGCATCGGTATATACCGTCTGGGCCGTCAGTTCACCGGCGCTGTTTGCGCTGGCGCTCCAGGAGAGAGTAATGAAGTTTCCCTCTGCCGCACTGTATCCCGCCCAGGCGCTTAACCCGGTCGCCTCCTCCGGCGCCAACGTGTTGGCCGGCACCGCCTGGACCGTATGCAGCGACGGGTCGGCGCTGCCGCTCAGGCTGACCGGCACCACCGCGAAGTAGTACCTGGTGCCCCTGGTCAGGGTGGCGATCCTGAACTGCTTGCTCCCCCGGTCCAGCGTCGCGACCGGAGTCAGCCCGGCAGCGGCGCTGAAATCGTTGCTGGCGTAATAGAGCCGGTAGTAGGCGAGGTTCGCCGGTTCCGGGTAGGAGGGCCAGGAGAGGAGCACCTCGCTCCCTCGCCCGCTGCCGTCGGCGCTCAGCATCCCGGCGGCAAGCGGCTGGGGCGGCGCCGAATCGCAGACGATCTCCAGGGTTTTGCTGCTGCTGTTCCCGAGGGGGTCGGCCGCGCTGAAGATGAGACGGTTGGAAATCCCGTCGGTGAGCTTCAGCTCGTAGGACCAGCTCCCGCTCTGGTCGGTGGCGTCGAAGATGGTGGCGCCGTTCAGCTTGACCAGGCTCCCCGGCTCCTTCTTGCCGGAGATGGTCTGGGTCACCGTGCTGGCGGGATCCTGGTAGAGCTCCACCGTGAAGAGCGGAGGGGTGGTGTCCATGGTGACGACCGGCGCCGGCGCGATGGCGGCGGAGTCGTTTCCGGCTGCGTCCCGGGCCGCGATCAGCAGCGGGTTGGCCCCCTCCGACAGCGGATAGCTGTAACTCCAGGCGGTGCCTGCACCGAGCGGAACGCGCAGCGACCCGTTGATTACCACCGCAGTGTGAGCCGGCTTGGAGCCGGCCAGCAGCTGGAACGCCTCCCTGGTCGGAGAGGTTACCGGGTTCACGGCCGGCAGCGGCGGCCTGACGGTATCGAGGAGAAAGCTTCCCGCCGTCTGCTCCGCCACGGTATTGCCGGCCAGGTCACGTGCCCCCCCCACCTTGACGCTGTAGGAGGCATCGCCGGTCTCACCGGTGAAGCTGAAGCTCCCGCGCCAGTTTCTGCCGTCCAGCCACCCCCCTGCAATGACCCGGGAGCCGGCGGCAAAGCTGACCGCAGGCTGGAGCGCCGTATTCATCGGCTCGCTGAAGGTCACGGTGAACTGCACCGTGCCGGCCTTGACCGGGGAGGCGGGATTCAGCTCGAGCCCCTGGACCGTTGCCGGCACCCGATCGAGGGTAAAGCCGAAGGCGGCGTTTCCCTTGTTGCCGAGGTGGTCGACCGGGAACAAGGTGACGGCATAGCTTCCGTCGGCCAGAGCTACGGACGGCGTGAACAGCAGGCTCGGAGCCGAGACGCTCCAGCTGCCGTGCACCACGGCACCGGCTCCATCCTTGAGCACCGCTCCGGCCAGCGACGCGGCGAGATCCGCCCCCGAGGCGGCGCCGTCGCCAAGCGTCACCGAGATGACCGGGGCATGGGCCGTAAATGAACCGGCAGACGGGGTTGAAGCGGCAATGACCGGGGGGATCGTATCCCGCAGCACGGAGAGCGTGGCCGCCTGGCTCAGGTTCCCCGCCTCATCCGCGGCATGCACGCTTACCGCGTTGCTCCCCTCGGCCAGGCTGATGGTGGCACTCCAGGTGGTGGCGTTGAAGGGGGCTTCGTTCGGCAGGCCGTTCAGGTACAGATAGGACCCGGCCCCCTTGGCGCCGCTTATCAGGGCGCTGCTGCTTCTGGTCGGGGGGAGCGGAGTGATGCTCGGCTTTTGGGGGGGAGTCAGGTCGACGACGAAGCTCATCTGGGCCGAGCCGCTCCGGTTTCCGGCAGCGTCGACCGCCTGGGCGCTGACGGTATTGCTTCCCTCTGTCAGGTTGGAGATGTCGGAGCGCCAGGTGGTCGGGGTCGGATAGCCGACCGAGTCGATCCTCGCCGCGGCGCAGCTGACCAGGACCTGGGCGCTGTCGCTGCTCCTGGTGCCGGTTACGGTCCTGACCGAACCGGCGACCGGCCCGGCGATCGGGTCGATACCGGGGAGCGCGGGAGGGGTACTGTCGATGGCAAAGGCGAGGCTGTATGCCGATCCGTTGTTAAGGGTGTCGGCAGGATTGATGGTAACGCTATAGCTCCCTTCGGCCAGCGGGAACGCCGGGGTGAAGGTCACGGTGCCGGTGACTCCGCTACCGGCGGAGCTCCAGCTCCCGGGAACCTCGAGGCCGGCCGAGTTCTTCACCGTCGCAGCAGCGGTAGTGGCGGCAAGGTCGACAGCGGAGAACGCGTCGGTCAACACGATGGAGACGGCATTGACGGGGTCACTGGTAACGGCCTGCTCCCGGGGGACGCTGCCGGTTACCTGCGGTGCGACCAGGTCGAGGATCACCGAGAGCGTGGTCGGAAAGCTGTTGAATCCGGTGCCGTCCATGGCGGTGACGTTCAGGATGTTGCTCCCCGCCGACAGGGTGTAATCGGCCTGCCAGGAGGTCGAGGCATTGAGCGGCACCACGGTTTCGCCGTTCAGCACGATGGCGGTATCGGCGGGCTTGGTGCCGCTCAGGACGATGGAGGACGAGCTGGTGGGCGAGGCGACCGGTTGCAGCGTCGGCGAGGCGACGGCAAGGTTGTTGTAATGCTGCTGCACCTCCGCGCCGCTGAGTGCCCTGTTGTAGAGCGCCACCTCGTCGATGGTCCCCTGGTACCAATTGCCGTTGTTGGCGGCATTGGCACCGATGGTGATGGTGCACGTCGCACTGCCGGGTGCATTGGTCATCACTCCCGGAAACGAGCTTTCTCCGTCCAGCTGCCCGTCAAGGTAGACCCTGAGGGAGCTTCCGTCATAGGTTCCGGTGACATGATACCAGTTTGCGTTGGCGGATATTTCAGTCGAGCCGGTTGCCGCTCTCCAGACACCGTTTATCTGCACCCAAAACCGCACCCGGTTTGGGGCGTCCTCAGGCAGAGCCAGTACAGCCCCGACGCTCGGGTTGCTACCTTCTTTGAAGCTCACGATGGTCTGGCGCGTTCCTGCAGCGGCTATTCTTTCCGGCTTGATCCACGCTTCTACGCTGATCTTCTGCATCGCCTGAAATACCGCGGCGTCGGCAATCTTCACCCCATCGTCAACACCGTCGAAGCTCCCCCCGGAGGCGCCGATCTTGGCGGCGGCGCCGAACTTTGCCCCGTTGTAGGGGGTCGCTTCGTTGCCGAAGAGCGAGGCATCGCTCCAGTCGTTATCCAGGTGCCACTGCCCGACCAGGCCGCTCTTGTTTACCGGTATCTCTTTTGATTTTGCCGGAGTTTCCCTGTTGCCGGCGCCGTCGGTTCCCCTGAAGTACAGGGTCTTTCTGCCGTCTTCAGCAACGACAACGGGTGAGTCGTAGAGGAGCCAAGTCACGTTGTCGAAAGAGTACTCAATCCGTGCCACCCCCGAACCGTTCGGGCTGTCGGTCGCAGAGAGGGTTGCGCTGACCGGGGTATAGTACCAGCCGTCGCCCCCCTTGCTGCCGGACAGGGTGATCTCCGTGCTCGGTGCGGAGGTGTCGTGATTGGTAAAGACGATCTGCTGCTCGCCCCGGTTGCCGACGCTGTCCAGGGGATGGATGGTGACGGTATAGGTGTCGGCGGGAAATGGCGTCGTCGGGGTAAAGAGAACCGTTTTCAACCCTGAGCTGGACCAGGTACCGGCAATCGGCTGTCCCGCGCTGTTTTTTACCGTGGCCCCCTGTACGCTTCCCCCGAGGTCGAGGGAGGAATCTGCGTCGGTCAGGGTGATGCTGACACTTCCCACCACCCGGGCGCCGTTGGAATTGTGGGCGGGAACGGAAGCTTCGATAACCGGGGGGACGGTGTCGTAGATCAGCATCCGGGTTACAGCGGGGCTCTGACGATTGAGGCCGTCGACTGCCGATATCCGGAGCAGGTTCAGGCCCGGTTGCAGCGGCCCGTAACTGCCAAGCCAACCGGTGGCGGCACCGAGAGCGGCAATCTTCCTGTTGTTGACCCAGATCGAACTGTTGGTGACCCTGGTACCGGAAAGGGCGACGGTCGCCTGGCCCACCACTGAAGCAAGCGGGGCGAGCTGCGGTGCAGGCGGTGCCGAGGGGTCGCTGACGGCAGCGGAGAAATGAAAGGCGATCTCTTCAGCAGTGAGGCAGCGTCGGTAGATGGCGGCCTCGTCGATCAGGCCGTTGAAATACTCTCCGGAGGAAGCATTGGCGCCGATGCTCAAGGCCGCATTACCGGCATTAAGCATGGTGATGGTCGAATTCTTGCCGGCAACCTGAACCCCGTCCACATAGAGCTTCAGCGCCCCGGCATTGAAGCTGGCCGCAACATGGTGCCAGCTGCCGGCGGAGATCGGGGAAGTTGTGGAGACGAGCTGATCCGTTGTCGTGCCATTATCGCTGATATCGAGACGTAGATTGCCGGAAGGAGCCAGGCCGAGTTGATAGGCAAAACTGCCGCTGGTTCCGAACTTGCTGATGACCTGCTGGCTCTTGCTGACATCGTCCGTCTTGACCCACGCCTCAAGCGTTGCGGCCGATGCCAGTTCGAGAGATGCGCTGTCGGCAATGGAAAGATAACCGCTGGAGCCGTCGAAACTCCCCGACCCTCCCCCTATTTTGCCGGCAAGGTCGAAGGAAGCTGCGTTGATCGCGGTGCCGGAATTGCCGTTGCCCGACGAATCGCCCCAATCCCCGTCCATGTGCCAGAGGCCGACCAGGTCCGAGTCGCCAAGGCCTGCGGACTGGATGGCCACGGAAACCGGTTTCCCGAGGTAGCTGGCATCGGCGGCGGTGACCGGCAGCGATACGCTCACCGGCCGGCTGAAGGTCTCTCCCGCTGCAGCGGCGGGGATGCTGACGCTGACCGGTTTACTGCTGACTTCTCCCGGCGCCAGGGCAGGCATGCCGACGCTGACCGGCCTGCTGTCCAGCTCGCCGACCAGGGCCGTCGGAATGGCGACGCTGACCGGCCAGGAGACGGTATCCGCGCAAAGGGTGGAGATACCGGCGACCAACAGAAGCAGTATGAGGAACAGAGTCCTTAAAGCAGTCATGCCCAATTTCATTGAAATTCCCGCTGGAAGAGGTGAATCAATGCAGATGCCCAAAGCCTGTCAGGCAAAGAACCCGCCATTTATCTCCCCCTTTGCAAAGGGGGGCGGGGGGGATTTACCCCCGGGTTGCCGATTACATGACCGCCGGTATTTCCTTGCCGCTCGCGGTGATGTAGGTGACGCTGGAGCCGCCGCCGAAGTTCGCCGCTACCCTGACCTTCTGCACCAGCTCCCCCTGGGCGTAGACAGGTGCACCGTTGGCCGCGGTCAGTTCGAAGGTCACCGAGGCGGTGATCAGTGACGGGTAGGCTGTGGAGATGGTCAACGGTATGGTCACGGTCAAAGGGTCGCCGGTGCCGCTCAATACGCCGCTCCCCGAAACTGCGCTCCCTTGCGACGGCGCCGCTTTGACGGTGACCGTCATGCCGGCAGGGATGTTTTTGGCGCTAACCACGATGGAGACGGGGTTCTGGATGTTGTAGGGGAGAACGATGTCCGGAGCGGAGAGCGCCCCCTTCGGCACCGACGGGGTGCTGACCCCCCCTATCGAGGAGACTACCAGGGAAGGCATGTTCGCCGGCAGCACCGCGATGGGAGCACCAAGAGACATGGGAGGCGAGGTCGCCGCGGTCCGCAGCAGAGTCGCCGCTTCCAGCCGGATGCGCCCCAATCCGCCGGCCCCGCCGGCGGAAGTGGCAGCTCCATAATAGGGATAACCGACGAAGTCGGTAGTCCCTCCGCTGCCGCCAGTTGAGGAAATGGTTCCATTGCCGGCAATGGTCTGGGCGACCAGACGAATGCCTCCGCCGCTGCCACCGCCGCCGCCACTGCCGTAAGAGGCGTTCTCACTCGATGCGCCTGCACCGCCATTGGCGGTAATCGAACCGTCAATCGTGATGGTACCGTTGGATGCGATGAGAATCGCCCCACCGCCACCGCCGCCGGCTCCACCGATATAACTGCTTGAACCACCGGCCCCGCCACCGCCTGCCCCGCCGATCAGTGGCAGGATACGTTCATTGCCGTAGACACTGCCGGCACTGCCGCCGGCCGGATAACCCTCTCTGAAGGTGACGCCATTGCTCCCCGCCCCGCCGAAACTGCCGCCACCACCGCCACCGGCGGCATCGCTTGCATCGGGTCTAGGCGCACCACCGTTGCCGCCCCCCGGCCCCTCGCCCCTGTTGCCGGTTTTCAGGATGAGGGCCCCTGCGCCGCCATAAAAGCCGCCCGGACCCGGTATTCCCGGAATGATGTAGCTGGCGTCTGCCCCGTTCACGTTGATGGTCCCGTTGATCGTCACGTCCCCGGTCGCCAGCATGGTCACCGGAGTGTTCTGTGCGTTCTTGGCAAAGGTCACCGTCACCCCGGCGGGAATCGTCACCGTGGTGAAGTTGAACACGCCGTTATCGGGGATCTGGAGCACCGTATCGGTACTTGGCGCAAATGCTCCGTCCGCACCGGTGCTGCCGCTGACAAAAGCGGCAAAACCCTGGCAGGGAAGCAGTAAAAATATCATCAGCATGAGAACCACAGGTGAGCGTTGCCACTTTACTGAATGAACCATCGACCCCTCCATACGCCAGCTAGTTTTCGCATCCCCTGCATTAACACGGGCAGATAAGGTTTTTTGAAAGCAGAGACAGTATCCGCACAGGCAGGATGACTGTGTGAACCAGTTACTATGAGTTCGGTCACTTTTGTAAAAACTAAAGCGGTGTCTTCAATATTATTTGATTTCTCTATCGGTGACTTTAACTTCGCATTATCGGAAGGCCATCACCGTTTGCAGCGGTTAATTACTGCACACTAACGCGTCAAGCAGCTCAAGAATTTCGGTGCCCGAACTTACACTTGTTGAAGAAGTAAGACAAGCCGAAAACGGATCGTAAACTATAGTTTTTACTAATCGAAAGACTGACTCAAGGGGAGGGTCGGGGTCACTGCCATTAAGTTACCCGATTAGCGTCAATCTTCCGCAGTAAACTCCCTCCCCTTCAAGGGGCGGGTCGGGGTGGGGATGGGGCAGCCCCGGCGCCAAAAACTGTCAAGGGAGAGGGGGCTTGTGCGGGAAATTTAGCACTGACCTTAACTTAACCC
>DNRQ01000222.1 GCA_003499925.1 Geobacter sp. | reverse complement strand
CTTAATGGCAGTGGGGTCAGGGGGTGGGGGTAGCTGCAAGGGAGGGGGAGCCAGAGGCGGCGGAGATCCGCACCATCCCCCGGAAAGCGTCTTCCGGATTCCCGGCGAAACGCTCGGCTGCACAAAGCGGAGAAGAGAGCAGGAAGGGACTTAACAGCGAGAAAGCGCGCGCCGATTCCTTATCTTGCCGCGTGCCGCGCCAGGGCGAGCCGGTTGGCGCTGGCGACGTACTCCGCCTCGCCCGCCCCGGCCAGCGCCTCGTCGAAGAGCTCCAGAGGCGGGGCCACGGCCAGGGGAAACTCGATCATCTCCCCCCCCGAAAGCACCGTGACCGTGGCGGCCAGGCTCCCCCGGGCAGGGACGATCTCCAGGATCCAGGCGCCGTCGTCGCCGACCTTCAGGCCGGTGCAGTTCCCTTCGAAGATGGCGAACTGCGGCGACTCCTCGCTGCTGGTGCGGATCGTGAGCCGCAGCGCAGCGCTCCCATCCGATAGCAGCACCGGCGGTTCCTGGACGAAGATGTCGTCGCTGCGCTGGAACAACCTGCCCAAGGCGGCGGCGCTACGCTCCCCGGCGTGGGCGCGAAAAAGCTCCAGCACGCTCTTGCGCCGGCTGAAGCTGATGCTACGCGAGCGCGGCTCCCGTCCGGGTGCCTCGATCGCCTTGGCGCTGAGCGCCTCCGGCACGGGGGGATCCTGCACGACTACCGGGGGGAGATGCGCCCCGGCTTTCACGGCAGGGCGCGCGGCAGCGGGAGCAACCGGGGCGGGCCGCCGCCCCGCCATCGCGCTCAGCTGTTCATCGGTGGGGTTGCTGATCGCCACCTCGGGAGTCTCCACCGTCCCTTTTTCGTTGCGCAGCCAGGCCGCCAGGTATTTGACCGTCCCCCGAATCTGCGCCGTTGCCAGCAGGACCTGGCCGCTCACGGGCTTGCTGCTCTTGAACTTTATGGTGAGCGAGCCGGGATTGTCGGCCTGCACCGCGATGCTCGCCTGCGCCCCCGAAGCCGCTCCGCTTACCCGGGGGGGCGCCTGGTCGTCGCTTTGGTAGCCGATGCTCACCTCGGCCTCGCTGACGCGGTTCAGGTTGTTGGCCATGACGGTGAACCCTCCCCGGCCGTTGGAGAAGACCGACACGACCGGCTCGGCCAGCGCCGTGGAACTCCACCCCAGGGCGACCAGCAGGACCAGGAGCACAGGGAGGAGCGGCGAGGCTTGAGCCGTCCTCCCCTGCCCGGTGCGAGCCCGGCAGCCGAGCCGGAGCGTAAACGGCGGCAGGAACTGCCCCGGCAGGCAGATCGGCTGTCGCAGCGGCTTGATTTCCGGCAGCGGCAGCGCTGCCGGTGATGTGACGGTCTGACAGGTTTGCATGGTGCTGCAGTATAGCGGATAGCGGGATGGTCCGGTGTTACGAGTTGGCAACAAAAGATCGTCTCAGGGGAGTTGACCTGATTGTTTAACAATCGTCACTCAACATAAGCACCTCTGTAAGAAAAAGCTGTTAACGTGCCCGATCGCAGAAATAACATTGCGGCAAACCGTCCTGACCGGCAGCAGTCCCGGTTCTGGTCGAAGGGAGCAGGCAATCTTGCGGAATTGATGTGTGCAGCCAAAAGGAGAATGGATAGATGTTCAAATTGAGAGCAGGTTTTCGGTATCTGCTGGCGGCGAGCGCGATCACTGCCTGCCTTTCCGCGTGCGGAGGATCCGACTCATCCTCGTCCGCTGCCGCCGTCTCGACGCAGGCAGCGTCCTGGACCGATGTTTCGGTACGCGGACTGGACGGAGCGGTCAATATCAACTGGGACAGAGCGGCCGATGCTCCCTGGAATTCGACCTACAACATCTACTGTTCCGGCAACCCGGCCGGCATCGTGCGGGAGAGCAACAGGATCGCCACAAACTACCACGGCCGCTCCTTCGACCATACCAACGTGACCAACGGGGAGCGCTACTATTACGTCGTCACCGAGGTGACCGCGACCGGAGAGGGGCCCGCCAGCCGCCTCGTTTCCGCCACACCCCAGGCGGTGCAGCCCGCAACCCCGAGCGCTCTGAAGCTCACCCTCCAGGACTCCTCGATAAAGCTGGAACTCACCGGGCCGACGCCGCCCAACCCGGCGCTGGCAAGCTACAACCTCTACCGCTCCACTGCCAGAAACAGCTTTACCTCCGGCAACAGGATCGCCTCGGCGGCCACCCTTCCCTATCTCGACGGCAGCGCCAACCTCGCCCCGGGAACCACCTATTACTATGCGGTGACAGCCGTGGTCGCGGGAAAGGAAAGCAGATTCAGCCCGGCGGTCTCGGCGAGGCCGCAGGCGGAAATCGCCGCCGTCGCGGCCACCCCTACCCGGCTGGCCGCCTTTGCGTCGCCGACCGGCATGTCGATCCAGCCCGGCAACGGCTCCTGCCTGGTCGGCTGGAGCGACGTCGATCCGCTGGAGTCGTCGAGCAGCGATCCGGCTCCATCCGGCGCAGCTGAATACGTCCTGTACTGGTCCGACGTCCCCGAGGTACTCGACAATGCCAAGTGGCGGATCGACAGCGCGGCCAAGGATGCGACCAGCGGAGCCCTCGAGGTCACCGGCCTCAGCAACGGCGTCATGTACTACTTCCAGCTGGTTGCGGCCGTGAAGGGTAGCGACGGCAATCCGATCCCGGGGCGCTTCACGGCCGGCCCCGTGCTGTCGGTCACCCCCGCCCCGAGGAGCCCGGCAATTCCCAGCGGTGTAGCCGCAACCCAGGGGAGCCGTCAGGTGTCGCTCGCCTGGAATAGGGACGGCTCCGGCATCTCCGGGGTGACCTACAACGTCTATTTTTCCGAAACGGACACGGCGTCCCCGGGCGAGTTGATGGCGCAAGGGAGCAAAAAGCAGAACGCGGACGGTTCCAAAACCTACTACACCCACACGGGACTGCAGCCCGGTAAAACCTATTACTACGTCGTCACCTCGGTCGCGGACGGGGGGGAGAGCGCCCCGAGTTCCATCGTTTCGGTGACTCTTTAGGCTGAGAGGAACGCGCAGCCACCAGCAAAACCAGGAGAATCGCAAATGTTCAGAATTTTTTTCACCCTAATCGTTGCAGCCCTCCTCGCCTTGGGCACGGCCGGCAGCGCCTGTGCCGACTTCGCCGACAAGCAACTGATCCGCGTCTATTACGACCGCAACGGCTCCGAAGTCGCCACCGTCCTCGGCAATGTGGCGGATCTGGTCGGCAAGGACGGCTCCTTCCCCGGATCCTTCGGCCCGATAACCACGGGATACGCGGTGTATTTCGCCCTGGACCGCACCGCCGGGGTGAGTCAGCTTTGGGCCAGCGGCAGCGCTACCCCTCCGGTGATCGTGGGGGGTTCCACCGGGCTGACCGGAATCAAGAACGGCAGCACGCCGATGTATACCTGGTTCAACAACAACGGGGACCGCACCAACTACACCGGTTCGGCGGCGACCAGCAACTCCTACATGAAAAAGCTCTCGGCGACCCAGGGCACCCTCGCCTCCGCCATCACTCTAACCAGCCGCCTGGAGACCGAAGCCCCCATTGACACCCTGATCGGCGCCGACAGCGGTTCGGTGACGCAGACCCTGTACTTCTGGGAGAACGCCCTCACTACGGACAGTGCCAGGAAGAGAGGGGTTGCGGTGGCCACCATCACCACCAACTTCGACGGCTCCACCTCGCTCTCGCCCCCCCCCGGAGCCGCTACCAAACCGGCCAGGCCGACCATCGGGACGGTCACGGCAATGGGTACCGACCTGATACGGGTAGCCTTCACCCCCCCCGCCTCCGACGGCGGCAGCTCGATAAAGGAATACACGGTAACGTCCAGCCCCGACTCGGTGAACACCAACGGAAGAGTGGTTATCGGGGCTGCCGCTTCCACCTCGATAGACGTCTCCGGCCTGCTCAGCAGCACGGCCTATACCTTTACCATGACTGCAACAAACAACGCAGGGCTTACCAGCGACCCCTCGGAGCCGTCCCAGAGCGTAACGACTGACGCAGCTACACCTGCTACTCCCAAGGAACAGGTGATAACCCCCGTAACCTTCAGCCCGGATACGCTGAAGGTCGGAGGAAAGAGCAGCGCAAACGCCACCGGCGGGGCATCCGGCAACCCGGTCATCTTCAGCACCAACAGCGGCACCGTCTGCAAGGTGGAAAACGGCAGCGAGGTAACCGGGCTTGCCTTCGGCGACTGCATCATCGTCGCCAACCAGGCCGGCAACGACGAGTACGCCGCCGCCACCGCGGTGTCGGCGACCATTCAGGTCACCCCGGGGAGCCAGAGCATCGGAGCGCTCGGCTTCACCCCCGCGACCGTCAAGGTCGGAGGCAAAACCACGGCAAGCGCCACGGCAAGCTCCCTGCTCCCGGTAAGCTTCAGCTCGATCACGGAGGAGATCTGCAGCGTAGATAAGGAGAGCGGCCTGGTCACCGGCAAGAAGTCCGGCAACTGCGTCATCGCCGCGGACCAGGCGGGCGACACCAGCTACGACGCGGCCGTCCAGGTGACCGGGAGCATCCCGGTTGCCAAGGGGGATCAGAGCATCGGAGCGATCAGCTTCGCCCCGGCGACCCTCAAGGTCGGAGGGATAACCACGGCAAGCGCCGCTGCAAGCTCCGGCCTTGCGGTCACCTTTACATCCGCAAGCACCGAGTTCTGCCGGGTAAATAAAGACAGCGGCATCGTCACCGGCTTGAAGGCCGGCAGCTGCACCATCGCCGCAGACCAGGCTGGCAACGAAAATTACCTTCAGGCCACCCAGAGCAGGCAGGAGATCGAGGTTGCCAGAGCGGCCCAGGCCATCCTCAGCTTCACCTTCACCCCCGATACGGTCAACGTCGGCGACAGCACCCAAGCAAGCGCCACGGCAAGCTCCGGCCTTGCGGTCACCTTCCATTCGACGACCCCCACCGTCTGCAGCGAAAGCGGCCCCGGCGGAGCCACCATAACCATCAATAGCAGCGGCACCTGCACCATTGCCGCCAATCAGGCGGGCGACCTCAGCTATCAGCCGGTCAGCGAGCTGTTCAGCATCGGCGCCGGACTGGCCAGCCAGACCATCAGCTTCGGCGCAGCACCCAGCGTAGTGGCAGGCGGCAGCGCCACCATCAGCGCCACGGCAAGTTCCGGCCTCACGGTGACCTTCACCACGACAACCCCCGCCGTCTGCAGCGTCAGCGGCTCGACCGTCACCGGGATCAGCGCCGGCAGCTGCAGCATCCTGGCCAGGCAGCCGGGTAACGCCGTGTACAACGCCGCCTCGCCGGTCACCCTGGATATCACGATCGGCAAAACCGGCCAGAGCATCGGGGTAATCACCCTGGCTCCCTCCCCGCTCGCAGTGGGAGGGAGCAGCACGGCAAGCGCCAGCGGCGGAGCATCCGGCAATCCGGTCAGCTTCGGCACCACAACCGGCACCATTTGCAGCGTGAACGGCAATACGGTAACCGCAGTCGCCGCCGGCATCTGCTCCATCTTCGCCGACCAAGCCGGCAACCAGGAGTTCGGCCCGGCCCCCCGGGTCACCCGGGAGTTCACCGTTGCCAAAGGGAGCCAGAGCATCGGTGCCGTCAGCTTCGATCCCCCCTCCATCGGGGTAGCAGCCAGCACCACGGCACTCGCCACCTCGAGCGCGGGCCTCGCGGTCAACCTCCGCACGACAACCCCCGCCATCTGCAGCGTGAATAATGACAGCGGAGTGGTCACCGGCGTGAGCGCCGGCAGCTGCAGCATCGTCGCCGAGCAGCCGGGAAACGACGACTTCCTGGCCGCCACCCCGGTCACCCAGAGCCTGACCATCGGCAAAACCGGCCAGAGCATCGGCACGATCAGCTTCGCGCCGTCGACGGTTTCGGTGCGTGGCAGCACCACGGCCAGCGCCGCTGCGACTTCCGGCCTGGCCGTAAGCTTCAGTTCCGAAACCCCCGCCGTCTGCAGCGTCAGCGGTTCGATCGTCACCGGGGTAACCGCCGGCACCTGCAGCATCGCCGCCGACCAGGCGGGGAACGGAAGCTATGACGCGGCTCCCCTGGTGATACAGAGCATTTCGGTCAGCGCCATCCTTCCAGATGCCCCGACCGGGGTGAGCGCCACTCCCGGCGACGCCCGGGCAACGGTAAGCTTCAGCGCCCCCGCCTTCAACGGCGGCAGTCCCATAACCGGCTACACGGTGACTTCAACGCCGGGCGGATTTACCGGCACGGGCCAGGTCAGCCCGATAACCGTTACCGGCCTGAACAACGGCACCGCCTACAGCTTCACCGTAACCGCGACCAACACGATCGGCAGCAGCCAGCAATCGTCGGCGTCGGGAAGCTTAATCCCGGCGGCCGTTCCCGGCAGCGCCGCCATCGTCAGCGTCACGGCAGGCGACGCCCAGGTGACGATCAGCTTCAGCGCGCCGGCCTCAAACGGCGGCAGCCCGATAACCGGCTACAGCGTCAGCTCCCATCCGGCAGGCGGCACCGACAGCAACGCCGGCTCCAGCACCCTCAGCCATGTCATCACCGGGCTCAGCAACGGCACCGCCTATACCTTTACCGTGACGGCGAGCAATGCCGTGGGCTCAGGCGCCGCCTCGGCTCCCTCCGACAGCGTTACACCGGCGTTTACGCTGGTCTCCTTCACCGTCTCCCCGACTGCCGGCGCTAACGGCGGCATCACCCCGGCAACTGCGCAGAGCGCAAAAGCCGGCCAGAGCCTGGGCTTTACCGTGACTCCGGACGCCGGATACCAGATCTCGACGGTAACCGGTTGCGGCGGGACCCTGAACGGAAACAGCTACAGCACCGCCGGCATGACCGGCAACTGCCGGGTCAGCGCCACCTTCATAGCGGTACCGCCTCTCAAGGGGGATCTGAACGGCAGTGGCAGTATAGACATCGCCGATGCCATGCTGGCGCTGAGACTCGCCATCCTCGGCCCGGGGAGACAGAGCCCCGCGCAGATCGCGGCCGGAGACGTCGCGCCGTTGGTGAACCGCAGCTCGGAGCCGGACCGGAAACTAGACATCGCCGACGCGGTGGCAATACTGCGGAAAACGGTCGACGCGACGATATGGCAATAAACCCAAAACAAGGCATAGCTAAGAGGTGCATTAAAATGAACAGACTCAGGTTACTGGCAGCATCGGCACTCATGGCACTCGCGCTGACCGGCTGTGGCGGCGGTGCAGGGAGCGCCGCTGGAAACGGAACAAACGGCCTCAACAACACGACCATCGACACCGTCATCACGGGCACGGCCAGCAAGGGGCCCATCACCGGCACTATCAGCTTCTACGCCCTGGACGGGGACGGCGCCAAGGTGAGCCTCCTGAAGGAGGCGCCGATCGTCAACGGGAATTATTCCGCCAATATCGGCAAGTATGCCGGGCCGATCGTCATCGAGGTCACCGGGAGCTATACCGACGAGGCGACCGGGCAGCCGCTCACCATCACGGCCGGCGCACCCATACGGGCGGCGCACTCCAATGCCTCCGGAAACATCACCGTCGCAGTGACCCCACTGACCGAGCTCGCCGTGAGGAACGCGGGGGTGCTTACCGCACCGGCCATCGACGCGGGTAACAAACTGATCTCCGACATCTTCCAGTTCGACATCGTCAAAACCCAGCCGGTGGCGCCGTTAGCCGCCGCGGTCAATCTGGCGGCTGACAAGCAGAAGGAGTACACCCTGGCCATTGCCGCCCTCTCCCAGCTTTCCCTCAGAATGAGCGAGCCGCTTTCCAATACCCTCACGAGGGTTGCCGGCGGCATAAGCTCCGTGGGAATGAGCAGCCAGACGGTGGCCGATTTCCAGGACGCCCTCACCCGCTTCATGACCAATCCGAACAACAGAACCGAGATTCACGACCTCTCCGCTACCAATCTTGCAGCGCTAACCGGCAGCATCGCCAGCACCGCCACCTTCACCCTGGCGATCCAGGGGCCCGTCGCGGCAAAAACGATCAAGGGGATCCAGTTCGACCTGGTCATTCCCGACGGCTTGACCATCAGGTCCGATGCCGCAACCGGGACACCGCTTTCCGGAATCGTGACGCTGTCCACTGCGGCTGCCGCCGCTTCGCCGGAGCTTTTCAGCACATATTCGGACTCCAGCAGCGTGCTGGGTATTGGCCTCCTTAGCAATACCGGCATCGGTACCGGTGATCTGGTGACCATCACCTGCGACATCAAGCCGGGGTGGTCCGTACCGTCCGCCACCGCATTCAGCGTGACCAATATCAACGCCGTAGATATCAAGAGCGACGGCAGCACGGTCGTTCTGGGCGACGTAACTGTGCAGGTGAAATGAGCGAGGTAGGGTGGGCCGCACCCACCAAAACCGCATCCTGATGGTGGGCACGGCCCACCCTTCATGAATCAGCACGGGTCGATGAGGCGCATAAACGAAATGAAAAAAGGAGTACCACGATGAAAAAAACATTGGTATCCGGCATCCTTGCAGCGCTTTTAGCCACTGGAGCGGCCCATGCCGCCCCCGTTGAGAAGATAGGGACCGTCGATCTCCAGCGGGCGGTAAGCGAGAGCAAGGAAGGGGCCGCGGCACGCGCCGACCTGCTGAAGCAGACCGAACTTTTGAACGCGGAGCTGAAGGTGCTGCTGGCCGAGGCCGAGAAGCTCAGGACCGAGCTGGATAAGGGATCGGACACGATGTCCGCCGACGAGCGCGCGGAGAAGAGCCGTCTTTTGCAGAAAAAGGGGCGCGACTTTCAGAACCGCCAGCGCGAGGCCCAGGAAGAGCTGAAGCAGATTGAATCCGATCATCTGAAAAAACTTGTCGCCAAGTTGGGAGTCATTCTGGCAAAGATAGGCGAGGAGGAGAAGTTTTCCGTCATTTTGGATAAAAACACGGGAGTTTTCTATGCGGGGGGCCAAACCGACGTGACTCCGACACTGGTGAAGAAAGCGGACAAGGAATACCAGAAGCATTAGAAGCTGTAAAAGGTCCCACATCCTCAACACCTCGGCGGGGCGAATAATCATTCGCCCCGCTTTCCCAACCACTTGTCCTTAATGGTTCCGCTGCACCAATCTTCAGTAACTGAAAAAACTCCCTCCCCTTCAAGGAGAGGGCTCGCACAAGGCTTACCCTCCCCCTGCCCCCACTGCCGTTAAGTTAAGGAAGCTGACGTGTAGGGTGTGCCCCGCCCACCAAACTTCAACCGACGGTGGGCTAGGCCCACCCTACGTGATCTGCGTGGCGCCACTTGTTAACTTATTGGCAGTGCCCCTGCCCCCTCCCATAAAGGGAGGGGGCAGCCGTCACATGGAGCTTAACTAGAATGGCAGTGAGTGTGGGGGTGGAGCATAGGATCTGTTCAAACGAGGGAGTGGTCATTACTTCGGCTGAAGCTTTACGCCTTTAGCTCAGTTACTCGTTGGAAAGCGCGAGACGAAAACCGACGCAGTTGCCGCGTAACTCCGGGGCCTGGTACTCCCGGTACGACACCCTGAGAAAGTCGGCCTCCTTGTAGGCGGAGCCCCCTTTCAGGACGCGGTTGACGCCGAAGGGGTCTCCCTTGGGGTTCATGCGAGGGCTCTGCCGATAGTAGTCGCGATCGTAGCGGTCGTGTACCCACTGCCAGACGTTCCCCGCCATGTCATAGATGCCGAGATCGTTGGGTTTCCTGCTACCTACCGGATGGGTTTTCAGTCCGGAATTGCTCTCAAACCAGGCGTACTCCTCGATCTCCGCTTCGCTGCTGGTGCCGGGATACTTCTGCTTCTTGCCGCCGCCCCTTGCCGCATACTCCCATTCCGCCTCGGTCGGCAGCCGCCATTTCCTGCCGGTCTTCTCCCTGAGTATCCGGACGAACTCCTGGGCGTCATTCCAGCTTACCTTCTCCACAGGGTAATCGTCCAGCCACTGGTACTGGGGGGGCTTCCCCCCCATGACGCTGCGCCACTGCTTCTGGGTCACCGGATATCTGCCGATGGAAAAATTGTCGACGCAGACCTCGTGTGCCGGTTTTTCATCAGGGCCGCCGGAGTCGAAGATGTCGCCCATCTGGAAGCAGCCACCCTTGACCTGGGCCAGGGGGAGTTCCAGGAGAGCCTCATCTGGAGGCGCCCCCGCAAATCCGGAGAGCGGTACAAGTAACAGGGCGGCGATAGCAAGCCAGGTCCTGCAACGCGAAAGAGTCATCGGACTAAGCATTTAAAACTCCCAACTTAAAAGAATAAGCAGCAAAGGCACTTAGCCACGAAAAGGCACAAAAAACACAAAAAGAATCACGTTCTTGAACAACAAAACTTCTTTTCCTGATTAGCGATAATCTTCCGCTGGAAAAACTCCCTCCCCTTCAAGGGGAGGGTGGGGGTGGGGATGGGGTAGTACCGGCGCAAAAAACCCCCATCCCCCTCCTGACCTCCCCCTTGACTTGTCAGCCGTAGCCTCGGCGAAGGCTGAAGGGGGAGGAACCTAAACAACGGAAGATCATCGCTAGTCAGGCTCTTTTTAAGGTGTGAACGATCCATTAGGGAGCATCGACTTTTTTTGTGCCTTTTTGTGGCAGGGAACTGCCTAGGTTGTACGGCACTTTTGGTGGCCGAGAACTGTCTAGGTTGTACGGCGCAATGGATAGATGCCGAGTAGTCCGGCGCCCAGAAGCAGGACGCTCGCAGGGATCGGCACTGCCGGAGGAATGGCATCCACAACAGGATTGGCAATCTCCTCATTCCCGACGACCGGGGGGGAGGCCGCAGAAGTCGCCAGAGTGGAAAGGTCGTAGGAGGCGACCGGTGCGTTGTAGCTCACCAGATGCGCCCCCTCCCCCTTCAAGCCGGAAGGTGCCGCCGCTTGGGACAGCTCGCCGGTTCCCCCGGACGAGTCAGATGACTCGGTGTTGCCGAAGCCGGCCGTGGAAATGGTTCCGGTATCCGCGGAGCCGTAGGAGCTGTCCATACCCTCAGAGATGGCCGGGTCGCTGGCAGGGCCGGCGGATTTGGTCACCGAGGCGTAGGTCGAGCTGTCGGAAACGGTCGAGGCGGCGTCCATCATGCCGGTCAAATCCTGCAGGGCAGCCAACACCTCGCCGGTTGAGGCTTCTGTGGCACCCGCCTCGGGAGTCGCCAGATCGGCACGGGCAGGCGACGCCGACAGACAGCAGACCAGCCCGCCTGCCACGGCAATGTAGGAAAAGCATTTCATGGTTTTGCTCCTTGCGACCTGCACGTCAAATATCTTCAAATGCTCTGACAGCTATAGCACCGCAACGTTACAGCGATGAGCCGGGAGTGTAATAAGAGACAAAAAATTGCCGACAGCGCAATAGCCGCAAGTTTTCTGCCGGTGCGGCTTTCAGGGGAGGAACGACTTGAACCAGAGGATCAGGTCGAGCAGGGCGAAGGTGACGGCCTGCACGGTGTACTTGGTGGGCGGGTACTTCGGGTTCTGGAAAGGAGTGTGCGCGCCGTTATCGCTGGTCACCTTGTACACCAGCTCCGAGAAGCGGTCGACAATCTTGTAGCGCTCGATGGCGCCGCGTTCGGCGAGATGCTTGTAGATGCTGACCACATTGATTTCGCCTGACACCAGATGCGCGGGAATCAGCCCCGGATCGGCCTTGTGCAGTGCGATGAAAATCCTCTCCTGCAGCCTGCGCAGAGAGATCAGGGTGTTCCTGATCACGGTCTGATCGTCGCTCCCCATCTGCATGAGGGAGCTGATCAGTTCCTGCTCGGCATCTACCCCCAGCCGGTCGGCAAGCCCCTCAAAGACTTCCTGGTACTGCCTGACGATTTTCAGCCATTCCAGCTGCTTAGCCTCATCAAGCAGCTGCCTGAGCATCTCCTTCTCGTCGCGCCCCTTCGAGTAGACCCGTACCGTACCGGCATAAAGGTCCGAGAGGTTGCGGTACAGGTCGGTCTCGCCGGTGAGCACCACCAGGGGGAGATGGGGCGCCTTCTCGCCGAAATACTTGATCGCCGCGCCGAGGAAGCTGTTGTCGGGTACCTCCTGTCCCTTCTCCTTCAGACACTTGCCGTCCAGGATGATGCCGGCGATCCCCCTCCCCTCCCTCCCCCCGTGCAGCTCGCGCCCCTCCTCGAGGCTCCTGGCATGCAGCAGGCGGATGGTATGGCGCTGGGCGTCGCGATTCAGGGATTCCACGTAGGGTGTGGAATCGTCGATGATCAGTATCGTCAATGGCATGGGATCTCTGGCCGGCATCAGATTCCTCTTTTGGGGAAGGTAATCCTGAAGTGAAGCGGATGTGCGTCTCTAATGATATCGAAGCTGCCGCGATGGGCCTGGACCGTCTTGCCGATCCAGGCGCCCCCCAACCCCTCGCCCGGGCTATCGTAGCTTTTCCTGCCGCAGGTGAGGAAATCCTTGGCGTTCAGGTTGGCGGGAAACGGTCTGCCGTTGTTGGTGTAGTCGATGGTCACCCTGCTGCGGCTCTCGCGCACGGCGAAGCAAAGCTCGGGGCCGGGATGCTCCCCGGTGAAGGCGTGGGTCAGGGCGTTTCGCACCAGGTTGTTGATCGCCTCGACGAACGACTCCCGGTGCAGTCGCAGCATCAGCTGGTGGTCCCCGGTCACGACGATGCGGAGCCGGCCGGCGTAGAGCGGCACGATCTCCGAGGCGAGCAGGGTGACGATGGGAACCTCGCAGAAATCCTCCCTGCGGATCTGGCGGGTCACGAGCTTCCTGGTGTTTTCCAGGATGGCGCCGATCTGGTCCAGGCTCAGCACCGCCTTCTGCAGCGCCTCCCCGACCGTTTCATCGCTGCCGTCCAGCCGCTTGGCCAGGACCTCTCCGTCCACGCCGCGCTCCTCGAGGAAATCCAACACCGCGGTCAGCGGCGACTTGGCTATCTGGATGTTGGGCTTCACGTTGTGGTTCAGGTGCCCCAGGATGCCGAACTCCGCCTCCTGCTTCCCGTCCAGTATCCTGGCATGGATCTCTCTGGAGAACCGGTCGGCCATCGCCTCGACGGCTATGGCCGCCGCCACCCCCAATACGATCAAGGGGGAGCTCAGGATGACGCCGTGACTGCGGTAAACGGCGATCGCGACCGGGAGCAGGAGCAGGCCGAGGGAGAGGGTCCCGGCAATGCGGCTCGCCGCCGACCTGAGGTAGGTCCAAAGGAATGCGGCCAAAGGGATGCTGGCCGCGTCACTCAGCAGGCCGACCAGTGAGGTGGCATACTCCAGCCGGTTTATTACCAGTGTCACGTAGAACCTGGCCAGCAACTGACCCAGGTGCGCCAGCAGGAATTCCAGCAGGGCGCTTTGCTTGAGGAAGTAGACGAACAGCGCGATCGAGACGCCGATGATGAGGTTAGCCGTGAAGGTCCGCTTGTGGGGGAGATACATGGGTAGCTTTATACGACGGCAATATGGAGAATCCGTTACGGACGGGTAAATGTTGGGCAATTTCAACGGCGGCCAACGGGGAGCCTGGAGCTGGAACTTCTTCAGTTATCCACTGTTTTTGAATTGTTACGATTCTTCCCGCGCCAGGCCCGGAGGCCCAAAATCGTATACCTGCCGACATAGTTATTGACACCATATTACAGGCAGTTACAGATCGTGCTCATTCGTTGTGCAAGACGCAGAAGTATCGGTAGATACGTGACAATCTGGAAACATTTCCACAGGTACAGGGAGATTATCCACAGGGGTAGTGGAAAGGAAGCTGAACGGGGTTGGTTCTACCCCCTTTCGAATGGCTCAACTGGAGCCAGCTGGTGCCTTACTTCACGGCTCGCGGCATTCTAGGCCATTGGCGTTACGGCCCGGCAACGGCCAGCTGAACATTTCATGAAAAAGCCGGCCACGGCGAAGCCGGTTCGGAGTGTGAAAAAAAACGTAAGTAGATTGTGACAATCCGGTTCCGCCGGCTGTGCTAGAATCCGCCCTGTGGTCCTGCTCTTCGAACTGACTCCCGATGACCAAATGGTCACATCACCCGCAGCTATATGGAGAAAAGATGTCTATTAGAACCGCAGCGTGTTGTTTCATGCTGGCAGCTTTATTCTGTGATGTCGCCCATTGCGGCGCAGAGATCCCTACCAATATGGCCGGCAATGTCAGCTGCGCCGGGTACCTCAAGGCAAGGTTGGAGAAAAAAACCCTGCCGTTTGAGCTCTGGCTGAGCGGATACCTTACCGGACTGGCAACCTATGACAAAAAGATAAACAACGTAGCTAAACTTGAAATTGCCAACAGCGAAACTGGAACGGTGCTTTTGGAAAGCTACTGCAAAAGGCACCCTCAGGAAAGCTATCAGATAGCCGCCAGGGAAATGGCGCGCACCGTCTTCTACCAACCAGGCAGGTAAAAAACGCTCTCCTCAGCGGTACGACCCACCTCACAAACCGTGCTCTCCCGCAAGGCTCACACTTCGGCGCATCCTTGTGCACCCGGCTTGCAATCCCGGCAAGCTCGGCGCGTTCCCGGCACCTGACTACGCCGCTAGTTTGCAGCCGCTCCGAATCATGGTCGAGGGGATACGCGCCACAGCCTGCAGACCGGTTGCTAGAGCAGGTGGTAAGAGGAGGTTCTTCCGGACGGCCTCGACGACCGCGTCTCCTCGAAGGCTGGAAACTTTTTCTGGCAGGCGGCACAGCAGAGCTGGTTCTTCTCGATCTTGATCCACAACGTCATATTCCTCGTGTCACACCATTCACAATACCAGACGTAATGGTCTCCCTGCGGCATAAGCTGCATACTCCCTCCTGAAAAGTCGTCGAATATCTTAATATCCCCGACTCTACCTGACAAATATTGCGGTTGCATTGCCGGCAGGTGAATTCTGCCAAAATTCTTATTGATCGCCCCCATTGCCGGCAAGCCGACAATCCCCCGCTTAACCGAGGTTTTACCCGATGGTCACACGATCTCCATAATTATCCGGTAAAGAGTGTTACAGCAGATGGCAGCACGACCCGTGAAGGAGGTCAGCATTGTCACGACAACAGGAATTCTCTCCGAACAGCTCTCAGGACAACCCCCCGGCAACGATCACCGACCTGCACCCCCGCTACCTCAAAAACATCATGACCCGTCTGCTCCGCTCGGAAGGAGGCGAGCGCCCCTTTCTGGAGCGGCTCCCGTTCTGTGCCGGCGACACGACCGGCGGCACGGAGACCGAGCTGCAGGCCGTGGTGGTCGGAGGTAGAGGAGAGGTGGACCTCCCCTGCGTCATCGAGCAGTCTGACTACTATGCGAACATAGCGAAACGCGCCGCGGCCGGCGACACCCCGAAAAGGCTGATCGCCGGTCTGGATCGCTACCTGGCCGGGAGCAGGGACAAGGTCTGGGAGAACAGCTGGGTCAGGTTCCCCAGGAAAAACCTCTCTCCCTTCGCGCTGCGGGTGTTCGAGGGTGATCTCCTTTGCGACAAGAAGCACCCCTCGGCAGGGAACAGGAGCGACGCCGGACGCTTCCTGGTGACCGGAGCGGGGGGCGAGGAGTGCCTCAGGCTCCCCATCAGCTACCTCCTGAAGCTCTCCCTGGCCGACCTGCTCGGCTCCCAGATGCTCCCGGAAGCGCTGGAGTCGACGGGCAGGCGCCTCATGGGACACTACCTGAACGACAACACCTCCCCGGAGACCTTCTCCTTCCACGTGGTGCCGCTCACCTCGAAGGGAGGCATGGGACGGGCGCTGGCAAGGGAGACCTCGAAGCGCTTCCTCTTCACCCAACTCCTGGTCATGTACGCCAACGAGTGCTTCGGACTCAAGGAGAGCGGGCAGCGGGCCATGGTCTATTTCGCGCCGCACCCACCGATCAGGCAGAAGGAGCTGAACGAGCATGTCGCCGACGCCTTCTACCGCGAACTCTTCATGAGCCCCTGCCTCTCCGGCTGGGACAAGGGGGAGGAGAAACACCGCTACATGCAGCTCTGCCACCAGGTGCTCTCCCGCAGCCAGCTGAACGCGGTCGCCAAACTGCGCGAGGCGGGGATCATCGTCAACAACCTGGTGGTGCTCCCCAACGTCTCCAACGTGAGCCTCGCCAACAACGGCACCCATGTCAGCCTGGGGAGCCGCAAGCTGGGAAGGCTCCTCTCGGACCCCGCCTCCGGCTTTTCCCAGAGCCACGAGAAATACCTGGGCGACCTGACCATCAAGATGGCGGAGCACTTTCTGCCGCTCTTCGTAGGTACCTACAGCGCCTCACCCTACCGCCTGGGGTACACCGACTTCCACCCGGAGCGGGCTCTGGGCTTTCTGCCGCACGAGCTCGACTACACCCATCTGCGCATGCTCTGGAGGCGCTGGCAGAAGAAGGCGAGCCTCTCCGTGCTGGGGCAGCCGGTCACCCCCTTCGGCCCCCCCTGGATCGACCGGATGGTGAGCGGCCTGTTCGGCCTGAAGGGGGACTTCGTGCCGGACTACCGCCTGGTCGACTACCTGATCTGCCTGATGAGCACCCCCCAGAGCCCCGCCTTGAACGGCCGCGTCGGCAACTCCGAAAAACTGAAGCGGGATCTGGCCGAACTGGGGGTCTTCGACGGACAGATGTCGCTCTATCTGCTCTACAAGCTGCGCGAGTTCGGCGTCATGGGGTTCTCCGGCTTCGAGGGGCGCCATTACAGCCAGTTCGACTCGCTGCAGGACGATCTGGGACAGGCGACCGACCTGCAGATGCTGATCAACGCCCTCGCCTTCAAGTACATGACCAAGGGGCGCCTGTGCCACCAGGAGATACCGGACGATCCGTCGCTGGAGAGCGAGCGGCGCCAGATCTTCTTCGCGGCGGCCATAGGAAACCCGACCTTTTTCGTGCGCAAAAACAGCTCCAACCTGTTCCTGCAGCGCATCATCGAGAAAACCCCGGAGGTGCGCGGCAGCAGGCGCTATCCGGGATACGTCAGGGTCAAGGTGAGCGGGTACCGGCTCTCGCTGTTGCGGCTTTTGCGCGAGGATGCCGGCGACCTGATCGAGATGATGGGACTGGAGCGGACCATCGCGAATCTGGAACTGCGCCTGACCGATCCGGAGAGCCACTCGGCGGCGGGGAAGCTCACACGGGGGATCCTGGGGGAGCTGAACGCGAGCGCGCCTATGCGGGTGAAGGCGGACGACTTCAACCAGGGTGCGGAACGCTACTACCGCGAAGGACTGCGGCGGCGGCACATGGAGGAGGGAGTCGCCATCCTGGAGCAGGATTTCCGGGAGCTCGACCAGGCCGCCCAGCAGGGAGGGGAGCTGGAACGCGGAGTGCTGCACGCAGTGGGCGAGCAGGGGTCGACGGCCGGTTTCCTGAGCGGAGTCAGGAGCGATCTGCTGGCCGAACGGCTCGATGCCCAGAGCCTGCGGCGCCTGATCAACCTGACCCTGCTGACCATCAGCCGCGACCAAGCGGCAGCCGAGGCACTTTTGCAAAGGAGAAACAACGATGCTGACCATGCGGCACCAGTATATCGCGCGGGATAGCGGCAGCCTGTGCGACGAGCCGCTCTTCGCAGACCGGCTGATCAAGCTGATGTACAACGGGGTCCGGGAAAATGCGCCGATCCTGTTCCGGCTTTTGACCAGTTCCAGGATGACCGGCGTCCTCGGCTTCATAAACTACGACCTTCCCTTCGGCGCAGGCGGATCGGCCTGCAGCAGATTCCTCAAGCAGCTGAACATCGATCTGGGCGAGTGCCTGGCCAGCGCCGCGGAGCTTGACACCCCGCGCAAGGTCTTCGAGCGGCAGATCCGCTACTGGGACAGCCGCCCCATGCCGGAGCATCCCGGCGCCGTGGTTTCCCCCGCCGACGCGCGCGTGCTGGTGGGATCCTGCCGGGAGACCTCGAGCCTTTTCATCAAGGACAAGTTCTTCGGTTTCGAGGAGCTCCTCGGGGGGGACCAGCGTCCCTGGCTCCAGGCGATGCGCGACGGCGACTTTGCCCTGTTCCGGCTCACCCCCGACAAGTACCACTACAACCACTCCCCGGTCTCCGGCGAAGTGGCCGACATCTACCAGATCGACGGCGCCTTCAACTCCTGCAATCCGGGGGCGATCGTAACGGTCGCCACACCGTACTCCAAGAACCGGCGGGTGGTCACCATCATCGACACCGACGTCAAAGGGGGAACCGGCGTGGGGCTCGTGGCGATGGTCGAGGTGGTCGCCCTCATGATAGGCGACATCGTGCAGTGCTACAGCGAACAGGCCTATCAGGAGCCGAAGCAGGTCGTCCCCGGGATGTTTGTCAGAAAGGGGCAGCCGAAGTCGCTCTACCGTCCGGGGAGCAGCACCGACATCCTGGTTTTCCAGCGCGGGAGGATCGAGTTCGCCGCCGACCTGCTGGCGAACCAAACCCGCACCGACGCGACCAGCCGCTTTACCAAGGGATTCGGAGCGCCGCTGGTTGAGACGGACATCAGGGTACGGGCACTGCTGGGGCAGGCACGGTAAAGCAGGCGGTTGGATAGCAGCAACGGTCCAAAGCCCCCTCCCCCTTGATGGGGGAGGGCTGGGGAGAGGGTGAAAAGCTCGCAAAAGCTTCACCCTCCCCCCCACCCCGTCCCATCAAGGGAGGGGGACCTTTCACAGCGGCAGGCTGGCAACGTCTGTCCATGAACAGGAGGAAATTGTCGTGACTCAAACCATCTTCATGTCCGCTCTGGCCGCATTCTCGGCGTTGTATCTCTGCTGGGGGATGAAGACGCTCCCCAAGGAGCGCTGGCAGATCGCCGCAGCGGTCCCGCTGCACAAGGGGGGCGACGGCTCCTGGGCCGGGATCAACCTCACCTGGTACGGCATACTGACGGCGAACGCCTACCTGGTTGCCTCATCCCTGGCGCTGGTTTTGATGGGAGCGGCGGGAATCGCTCTCTGGGCTGTGATCGCGGTCGTCGTACTGCTCCTTGCCTTTTGCGTGCCGGCATCGAGCCTGGTGGCCCGTATCGTGGAGAAGAAGCAGAATACCTTCACCGTGGGTGGTGCGGTCTTCGTCGGAACGCTCCTGGCTCCCTGGATCATCGTGCTGGTGAACCAGATACCGCTGGGGGACCGGGGGGTCGGCGTCCCTCCCCTCCCCGCCCTCGCCGCCATCTCCATCGCCTACGCCTTCGGCGAGGGGCTCGGGAGGCTCGCCTGCGTCAGTTTCGGCTGCTGCTACGGCAAGCCGCTCTCCGCCTGCCACCCGAGGGTCGCGCGGATCTTTGCCCCCATCGCCCTCACCTTCACCGGCAAGACCAAGAAGATTGCCTACGCATCCAGCCTGGACGGCATCAAGGTGCTCCCGGTCCAGGGTGCAACCTACCTCCTTTACTGCGCGGCGGGGCTGGTCTCCACCCTGCTCTACCTGCGTGCTCAATACAGCGCGGCCTTCCTGCTGGCGCTCTGCGTGACCCAGGGATGGCGGGTGATCTCGGAGTTCTTCCGGGACGACCATCGCGGCATCGGCAGGTTCTCCGCCTACCAGGTGATGGGGCTCGTCAGCATCTGTTACGGCTTCTGGGTGGTGCGCCATTTTCGCGGCGATCCTTCCACGCTACCGGAGCTCGCCCAAGGCTTCGCCTCCCTGTGGAGTCCGGCACCGCTGCTGCTTTTGCAGCTCCTCTGGGTCGTCATCTTCATCTATACCGGCTTGAGCAGGGTCACCGCAGCCACCATGAGCTTTCATGTCAATGCCGAAAAAGTCTAGCGTCTTATTGTTCTTTCTTCTGCTCGCCTCGTACCTGGTCTGCCACGCGGAGCAGGCTCGCCCCGGCGGTCGCACGCTGCGCTACAGGATCACCAGCCGCGGTTTTGGCGTCGGTGAACTGAAGACGGTCATTGCCCCCGTGCAGCATGCAGGGAGCCGCGCCGTCAGGTTCCACTCCGATCTCGCCATAGATGCCAACCTGCTTCTGTTCAAGGTCTCGACCCGCAGCAGCGAGGATGCCGTGATAGGCGAGCACGGGACGCTCAGCTACCGCAGACAGGGGGAGGATAGCGGCAAGAGTTCCACCGTCGACGCGACCCTGGAGGGGGGAGCGTTCCGTTTCAAGATGACCGACATCGGAGCGTCGCGCAGCGTGGCGGTGCCGAGGTCAAGCTACGACTTCACCACCATGGACTGTCCCGAGACCACCATGCAGCGCGAGGGGGAGATCATGGAGGTCCGGCTCCTGGACATGGAGCACGCCAGGGTCGTGAAGCGGAAATTCCACTGGGTCAGGAGCGAAGAGGTGGAAGTTGGCGGCAAGCGTCTGCGTTGCAGGGTGGTGGACTTCAGCGACGCCAACAACAGCTGCCGCCGCTGGGTAAGCAAGGATGAAGCTGGCGTGGTCATCGTCCGTCAGGACGGCACGGGAAAGGGGGGAAACTACTCGTTGCGGGTGGTGTCGGTTTCGGATGGTCCGGCCTGACGGACCTTGCCTGGCTGCGGGCCGCCGGTACCGGAAATTTAACACACTGTTTACCCGAATGATCTCTTGTTTTAAATATTCTAGATGATAATGTCCACGCGTTGTTTCGCGGAACTATATCCAAAACAAAGGCTGTGCCTTTACCCCCCTTTGCAAAGGGGGGCAAGGGGGGATTTTGCCCACCTGAGCTGACTAAATCCCCCTCGATCCCCCTTTGCTAAAGGGGGATGGTCCCATTTTTGACCAGTACCTTTGTCTGGTAGATAGTTCCGTTGTTTCGCGGTAATGCTTCAGTCGATATCCATGGAATGGGGGAGGATGCGCCATGAAATGTCCCAAATGTAAGGCAAAGATCGGAATAATGAAGCATACGCTCACGGTGGATACCGGTGCGGTACATTGCATCAAGTGTTATATCTGCGGCTATTGGGTCCAGATCGAGTACGGGCAGGCATAGCCGGATCTTAAGTAGGGTCGCCTCTCTCGCCCCCGCCCCCTACCGACCTCCCCCTTGCCTTGGATGAGGGCCAACGTCCCTCATCCCGTCCATTATCTCATCAAACAGTGACCGCGCTGTCACACGACCTCAATCTTCCTCCTTTATACTCCGGGCAGATCAAAGGAGGAGCGCCAAGCATGTCCCAAGAAACGGCTATTCCAAGGCTCGCAGACGTCGCCAAGAATGCTATCAGCGTGGCAGCGGATCTGCCGGTTCAGGCGCTGCTCGCGCTCTTCCAGGGAAACCCCGAACTGTTGATGGTACCGATCGCAGACGGCGGCGTCTTTCTCGGCAGTGTCAGCCGAAAGGGACTCCTGAACCTGCTGAGCCGCCAATTCGCCCTGGATCTCTACGCCAGGAAACCGGTCGCGGCCCTGCTCGACGACCTGGGGGGGAAGAAGATTATCTTCCCGCCGGAGCTCGACATCAACGAGGCGGCGGTAGGGCTCCTTTCTCTTGACCCGACGCTGCAGACCGACGCTTTCCCGATCGTGACAAACGGGCACTGCGTCGGGGTGGTGGCGGTGTCGGATCTGATGATGGCGGTTGCGGAGCAGCAGAGGGGGCTCCTTGAGGCACTGGACCGGCTGAGCTCGCGGATACGCGAGGAGGTGGCGCGCGGGGTGAAAATACAGCAGGACCTCCTGCCGCCCCCCCTCTACCATTTCAGGGGGATAACCGTCGGGGCGGGGATCGCCACCTGTTCGGAGATAGGGGGAGATTTCTTTGACTACTTCAGCGTCGACGAAAACGTCCTGGGGCTGCTGATCGCGGATGTGAGCGGTCACGGCGTGCAGGCCGGCATGGTGACGACGGCTGCCAAGGCGAGTCTCCACACCCTCATCTCGCTCGGGGTGACCACCCCTTCCGGGCTTCTTGCCGGGATGAACAACGCCATCCTGGCCACTGCCCGCCAGACCCTCTTGATGACCTGCCTTATCGCGAGCATCGATCTCTCTGCCGGGACCATCAGCATCGCCAATGCAGGGCACAACTTCCCCTTCGTCCTCAGGGAAGGAGCAGAAGAGACGGAAATGCTCGACACCACGGCCGGCTTCCCGCTCGGCTTCGAACGGGACGCGCAGTTCCCCGAGATTTGCACGCGCTTTTCCCCCGGCGATCTCCTTTTCATGTACACGGACGGCATCGTGGAGAGCATCGATGCAAGTGGCGAGGAGTTCGGCTATCAGCGCCTGCTGGAGCTGCTCGCCAGGGGGAGGGAGTTCCCCCCCCATCTGCTGCACGGCTCACTTTTGGCAGGGGTGGCCGCATTCACCGGAACGGAGATTTTGGACGACGACGTAACGACGCTCGTCGCCCGGTTTGACAGGATCTGACCCCGGTTTCAGTTTCAGCCAAAGGAGCATTACGGCAGATGCAAACGGTTGCGGTCCTCTACCAGGACGAAAACGACAGGAAGCTCTGGGAGGCTCCCCTGAAAGGGATCCCAGGGCTGTTGAGCATTACGGTGGGCGGCAACCTGACTGCGTCGCTGGAAGCCCTCCGTGCCATCGCGTCCACTCTTCGCGTCGTGATACTCTCCGCACGGCTCTACCCCGAGGAGAACCCGGAGCTTGCGGCAAGGGTCCGCGCCGTCTCTTCCGGGAGCGAACTCCTTTTGATCTCCTCCTCCAGGGAGCCATCCCCTCCGCTCCTGCCGCTTTTTGCCGACAATGTCAGGCATCTTGCGATCGACGGGCCGGAAGGCGACCGGCCGGTCACGGGGTATCTGCCGGCGGTCGTTTCCATGCTGGTCGACCGGATCCCCTGGGAGATCGGTTCCTGTCTCAGGGCGGGTACTCCGATCCACTCCTTCCCGCTCGGTTCGAGCGAAGAGAAGGAGTCGCTGATCGGCGCCCTGGAAGCGGCGCTCAGCGGAGAAGGAGAAGAGTACGAGATGCTCCGGCAGAAAGGGGCGCTCCTGGCCGACGAGCTGCTGGAAAATGCCCTGAACGGCGCTCCGCGCGGAACCGACGGCAGCAAGCTCTTCAAAAAAGGGGCGAAACGGACCATGCTGCCGCAGGAGCGGATCGTCTTCAGTTTCGGCTTCGACGGCGAGACCCTGGCGCTCAAGCTGACCGACAGTTGGGGAACCCTCGAGCCCGAGCTGGTGATGGAGTATCTGGCCAGGAATCAGGAGGAGGGCACGTGCGCCGATGACGCGGGCGGACGGGGACTCTTCATCATCTGGCGTTTTCTGGAGCAGTTCCACGTGAACATTCATCCGGGGCAGGAAACCGTGGTAGGCGGCCATCTGCAGCTGTCTTCCAGACTCGATCTGGAGACGCCGCGCGGTTTCCACATAACAGCGCACCAAAAGGAGATGCAGCATGAATACCCAGCCAACCGAAAGTTTTGACTACTTCGCCCTCGAGGGGACCATCGACGCCCAGTCCGAGAGTTATTTCAGGGATCTCCCGGCGAAGGTGCGCTTCGGCCTGGTGCGGTTCGATTTTGCCAGGGCCGGACGCATCAATTCCATGGGAATCGCCCTGCTGCTCCGCTGCTTCAAGGATATCCGGGACAAAAAGAAGGCCGAGATCCGACTGGAGGGGCTGACCCCGATGCACAGCATGCTCTTCAAGATGACCGGCGTATTCCTGCTGGCATCTCCGGTCGTTTCGGAGGCAGGCGGCAAGGAGGGGACGGCATGAGGCAGCTGCGCCTGATGTTTTTCAACCGCCTTTTCAGCGAAATCGACCAGCCGATGGGAAAACTGCGTGACATACGGGATTCCTATCGGGCGATGAACGTCGAAATCTACGGAGAGCAGATGGCCGCCCTTCTCAACGATTGGCAGTGACACGGCCAAAAAGGAACCGAATGTGACCGTTGCACCTCTGACAGCACCAACGTGCATGGCGCTTCGCAAGGAGATACGTCTCGGCGTTCCCGACATCGAGCAATCGTTCAACGACTGCGGCTACCTGCTCCAGGCATGCAAGGAGCGGCTCAACAGCGGCGGAGAGGTGGGGATCGTGGCTCTCGACTTCACCCGGTCCAGGTCGGCATCGGAAATTTCGGCGCGCTACTTTTCCCTGCTGGTCAAGATGATCGAAAGGGAGTTGGTTGCCGGAATAGGGGGGGTGTACCGGGCAGCCAGAGGTGAATACTTCCTGCTCCTGGTTCCCGATATCGCGCTCTACGACGCAGATGCCTTCCAGAAGGACCAGGAGACCATCCGCAGGGGACTCGCCCGACAACTCGCGCAGCAGCGCCACGGAAAAGCGGCGCTTGGCTTCCAACTCGGCGGGGTCTTCCTGACCAGACGCCACGAGGAAAATGAGGATAATGCACTGTTCCGCGCCCTTCAGGAGCTCTTCACCGCCTCGTCGTCCCCTCCCGCACGCGATCAGGCCGAGCGGCGCGAAATCGAGGAGATCATCGCGGGCGGACTGATAACACCTCTGTTCCAGCCGATCGTCTCCCTTGGCGACGGCGCGATTCTCGGTTACGAGGCGCTCAGTCGCATGACAAGGCCCGGCCTGCTCCACAATTCGGAGGCTCTCTTCACCAAGGCGGTGCAGTACGGCCTCACCGCGCCTCTGGAGATGCTCTGCCGCCGGAAAGCGATCATCAGGGCGAGGGAGCTTGAGCTGACGGGAAGGCTCTTTTTGAACGTATGTCCCAGCCTGCTTCTGGCGAGCGACCATCAGCGCGGGGCCACGGCCGCTTTCCTGGACGAGATGGGGCTGAACCGCTCCGACATCACCTTCGAGTTGACGGAGCGGACCCTGATCGAGGATTACGAGCTTTTCAGGCAGGTCCTGTCCTACTACCGGGGTCAGGGGTATTCCATAGCGATCGACGACCTCGGCTCCGGTTATGCGGGACTCAAGATGCTCTCGGAACTGGAGCCGGAATACGTAAAACTCTCCAGCTATCTGATCCGCGGCATCGACCGCAGCGAAACCAAGCAGGCGATGGTCGATGCGCTGGTCACCTTATGCGGCAGGATCGGTGCACGGGTCATTGCGGAGGGGATCGAAAGCGCGCAGGAGTTGGGGTACCTGAAAAAAGCGGGGGTCGGCCTAGGCCAGGGGTACTTCCTGGCCAGACCTTCTGCGGACCCCTAGTTGCAGAATCAGGCAATCGTCCTTAGCCACTCCTCAATCTGCGCCTTGATGGCGTCGCGAATCTCCCGCGTTCCCCGCAATTTTTCCTCATCGGTTCCCAGCAATGCGGACGGGTCCGGGAAACTCCAGTTTATCCTCTTGGTGACGCCCGGAAATATCGGGCATTTTTCCGCGTTTGCCCCGTCACAAACCGCTATCACATAGCTGAAGACGGCTCCTTTCCGGTACAGGTCGAATACACCGGTTGTTTCCTTTCCTGAAATATCCATGCCGGCTTCTGCCATGACTTTAACGGCGAATGGGTTGAGTCGGCCGGGGTCGATGCCGGCGCTTTGAGCTTCAAAGCGCTCCCCCGCCATTTCGTTGAGGAATGCCTCGGCCATCTGGCTGCGAGCGCTGTTGTGAACACAGATGAACAACACCTTGATTTTCTGCATGGGCTTCTCCTTTATCCATTTTTGAAATCCATCACCCCCTGGCAGGGTCATGGCAGTTGAACTCCGGCAACATGCTCCCTTCTGCAAAGCGCGCCCCTCAGCAGAGGATATGCCAGCAGGGCCAGCGGCGCAGCCGTGACGAACCAGGCGCCTACTCCCCTTGCCGCGGCCCACGCCAGTAAGGAGAGCGATGCACCGATATCGCCTTGCAGTGCGCCTGTCAGGACCTCACCCTGAACCGCCGGCCCCCAGGGGAAAAGGAGCCCGCCGAGGCGGCAAAAGGGCAGCAATAGCGCCAGCTGCAACGGGTAGCAGAGATAATTGACCGCCTGAAGCGCCGCCTGGTTAAGCCTCAATTTGGCAGCAACCAGGGCGCAAAGCAACGTGCTCCCCCAAAGAAGCGGCATGACGCCGATGGCGCTTCCCAGGCAGAGGGTGAGCGCGACTTTCTGGGGGGTCAGCCCGTTTTGCACTACCCCGACAGCAAGGGCCCTTGCCCTCAGAGCCAGCCTGCCAAAACAGCGGTTCGGATGCACCTGTCCCCCCCATTTCCTGATTGAAGCTGATCATCCGCACACGGCAAAAAGCACCCCCCTCCACCCGGCCCCGCTGACATTAAGTTAAGGTCAGTGCTAATTTCCGGCACACGGCAAAAAGCCCCCTCTCCCTTGATGGGAGAGGGATGGGGAGAGGGTGAAAAGCTCGCACAAGCCTCACCCCTCCCCCCGCCCCCTCCCATCAAGGGAGGGGGGAAGTTTAAACCAGCGGAACATTGACGCCAATCAGGATTTCCAATACGCGCATGCGGCACGAGATGCCGGGTCCCGCAAGCTCTGCGCCGAGGTTACCTCGGCAACCTCACAACCATGTGCCAAGCGGGTAACGATACCGGCACATCTCGACGACAGGGAGCCCTGCAGGAGCTCCCCCTCGGGGAGAGCGCGCCCGGGATTCCGGGCAAAGGGTGCCCCGCCGTGATAATTCTGTCACTCTTAACCAGTCTGTAACAGTTTCTACATAATAGAGCTGTATGTAGTAGGTCAGAAATTTCAATGGAGAGGGATGACATGCAAACTGTATTGATTATCGAAGATGAGAGGGACCTCGCGGATTTGCTTGCCTTCAACCTTGAGAAGGACGGATACAAGACCGTCATCGCGCCGGACGGGATCGAAGGTCTGGATGCCGCCGCCCGCGTCCTGCCGGATCTGATCCTTCTCGACCTGATGCTTCCCGGAATGCTCGGTACCGAGGTCTGCAAGATCCTGAAAAAGAGCGAAAGGACCTCCCGGATTCCGGTGATCATGCTGACCGCGAAGGGGGAGGAGATCGACAAGGTGGTCGGTTTCGAGGTCGGTGCCGACGATTACGTGGTGAAGCCGTTTTCCACCAGGGAACTGCTGCTGCGCGTGAAGGCCGTGCTCCGGCGGGCCGTCACCGAGGTCGTCGCGAGCCCGGTCATCAAGGTCGGAGCGATCAGCATCGATACCGAACGTCACCTGGTCACGGTAAACGGCGAGGAGATCAGTTTCACCACCACCGAATTCAAGCTGCTTCATACCCTGGTGAAACGACTCGGCAGGGTCCAGAGCAGGGACGTGCTGCTGCGCGATGTCTGGGGGTACAACTTCGTCGAGGATACCCGCACGGTCGACACCCACGTAACCCGTCTGCGCACCAAGATGGGGGAGGCCGGAGAGATGATCAAAACGGTGCGTGGCTTCGGATACAAGATGGAGGCGCAATGAAGTTAAAGGTCATTGCTGCCCAACTGCTGATTTTTCTGCTATTGGGGGCAGTCATCTACGGCCATGTCAATCGCTCGCGGGAGCGGTACCAGGCCACGGAAATGACCGAGCATCTGATAAACGACGCGGCTCTCGCGAGGCTCGTCGCTGCGCGGTCGGTCGGAGATCTGCGCCGGGATGCCCAAGCGCTCGCCGCAAGCATCAGCGGCGAGATTAAGGCGCGGACCACCGTCATCGCATCGAGCGGAGAGGTCCTGGGAGACTCCGAGATCCCGAGCGCGGAACTTGCAGGTTTGGACAACCACGCCGGCCGCCCCGAAGTACGCGAGGCCCTCGCCAAAGGTGTGGGGTCATCGGTTCGCTACTCGGAGACGCTGCGCACCGACATGCTCTACGTCGCCCTCCCCTTCAGATCTGCGGCGGGCGACCGCGCGGTGCTCCGCCTGGCCCTTTCACTCTCCTCCCTCGAAGCGGCAAAACAGGAGTTCCAGGCGGTACTTTGGGGCTCGCTCCTGCTCGCTGCCCTTCTGGTGGCGTTTTTCAGTTATATCCTTTCCAGTTTCAGCACGAGGTCGCTCCATGCGGTGGCTGCCATCGCCTCCCGCATCGGCAAGGGGGAGCTCGGCACCCGGGTCCCGATAGAGAGCGGTTCGGAGGTCGGCGAACTGGCCCGGGTCCTGAACGAGATGGCGGAGAGGACCGAGGCACAGCTGGAGAGGATCTCGGCGGAAAGAAACCGCCTCGACACCATCCTGCGCGGCATGGGAGAAGGGATCATGGTGACCGACCCGCAGGGGGTCATCACCCTGGTCAACCCCGCCTTCCGGGAACTCTTCGCCCTGCAGGAGGAGGTGGAAGGAAAGCAGTTGATCGACATCTCGCGGCACCCTGCCCTGCACGAATCCTTCAGGGAAGTGCTCGCCTTGGGGCAGGAGCGGGTCGAAGAGCTGCAACTTCGCCTGGCAAGAGAGAAGACCGTGTTCACCCACTGGGTACCCCTTCTGGAGAACGGCGTGCTGCAGGGGGTGGTGGCGGTCTTTCACGACATCTCGGACATCAGGCAGCTGGAGAAGATCCGAAGGGATTTCGTCGCCAACGTGTCGCACGAGCTGCGCACGCCGGTGACCATCATCAAGGGATATGCCGAAACGCTCCTCGCCGGCGCGCTGGAGAACCCGGGACAGGCGGCGCGTTTCGTCGGCATCATGCACTCTCACGCCGACCGTCTGGCATCCCTGATCGGCGACCTGCTGACCCTGTCGCAGCTGGAGTCGGGGACGCTCGGCCTTGAGTCGAGAAGCGTCTCCCTGCACGACATCGCGCAGCACGTCGTGGCCCTCCTGGAGCCCAAGATCCAGGAACGACGGATAACCGTCGACAGCTCGGGGCTCATCGGCGCCCCCGCGGTCCTTGCCGACCCGGGGAGGCTGGAACAGGTCTTCGTCAACCTTCTGGACAACGCCGTCAAGTACACGCCGGCCGGAGGCTCCGTCACGCTGGGCGCCCAAGCCGATGGGGATCAGGCGCGGATCTCGGTAAAGGACACCGGCATCGGCATCCCGTCACGCGACCTGCCGCGCATCTTCGAGCGCTTTTACCGGGTCGACTCGGCCCGCAGCCGCGACGAGGGCGGAACCGGTCTCGGTCTGGCAATCGTCAAGCACATGGTCCAACTGCAGGGGGGGACGGTCTCCGTGGAGAGTTCGGGGCAAGGGTCGACCTTTTACGTCACCCTGAAGCGCGCCTGAGAGCTCGCTGGAGGCAGAGCTGGCCGGAAGGCGCGGTTCACGCGATGGTGCCGCAGCCGTAACGAAACCGACACCTTTGCCGGCAATAATTAAAGGAAAGCCTCAAGCTGCAGCGAGGCGCAAAAGTTTATTACGCGGGGTATTTATGGGAAAGGAACATATGAGCAGCCAGTTCGACGCCGAGCTGAACGAGGTACGCGCGAGGCTCCTTGAGATGGGTGGCAAGGTGGAGCTGATGATCGCCGACTCGGTCAAGTCTCTGGTGGAGCGGGACTCGGCGCTTGCCGAGCGGACCATTTGCACCGATGCCGGGATAAACCAGATGGAGATCGAGATCGACCGGAAGTGCCTGCACATCCTGGCAAGGCGCCAGCCAGCGGCGCGGGATCTGCGCTTCGTCGCTTTGGCCCTGAAGATCGTCACCGACCTGGAGCGCATCGGCGATCAGTGCGTCAGCATCGCCAGGCATGCAATCGAGCTGAACCGGGAGCCGCAACTGAAGCCGTACATCGATCTCCCTCGGATGGCCGATGCAGCCGGTAACGCGGTCAGGGAGGCATTGGACGCCTTCGTACGCGGAGACGCGGCGACTGCGGTCCGGGTCTGCCGGGAGGACAGGATCGTAGACGAGTTGAACGAGCAGCTGCAAAGGGAGCTACTCACCTTCATGATGGAGGATACGGCGACCGTCGAGCGCGCCATGAGGATCACCGCCATCTCGAAGTTCCTGGAGCGGGTCGCCGATCACGCCACCAACATCGCCGAGATGGTCGTCTTCATGGTCGACGGCAAGGACATCAGGCACTCGATCGCCTGATCGGGCCGCAAATTTCCGCGTTTACACAGATTCTTATCCGGATCGCAACGAAGTCGTAACTCTCCTCGTTCATAATGCAGGAAAAACAGGAGAGCTTATGCACAGATCGGTTCTGCCGCTGGTCAGGAAAACCCTGGTCGGTCACCCCACGCTGCTCGGAGTCGCCTCCGCCGCCAGCGGCTTCATGCGCCAGTTGTCCATCAAGCCGTTCACCCCGAGGCGCCGGGTCCGGGAATTCCTGCTCAAAGACCGGGTCGCAAGCCTGCATGCCTGCCGGGCCCAGATCTTCAAGGAAAACGGGTCGGGCTCGGTCCCGACCATCGTCGTGGGCGGCTTCGTGCCGGATGCCACCGAGCAGGTGGAGTTCCAGCGCGCCCTGTTCAGGGAGTACGGCAGCATCTACTACCTGAACTACCCGCGCCACGGCTTCTCCTCCGAGATGTTCTTCGCCCAGATGGCCGATCTCATCGAGGAGCTCAACAACCGTGACCAGAGGCCGGTCCTTTTCGGCGTCAGCTTCGGCTGCGGCCTGATAGCGCGCTTTCTCCAGGAGAGCTGCGACGCGGCCGCACTCAGGATCAGGGGGGTCATCATGGCAAGCCCGGTCCTTTGCACGGAGGACCTGATCCGTCCTGAAAATGACAGGGTCGGCGGCGTCAGGATGCTGGAAAGTAACCTGCGCAGGATACTGAAGGCGGGGCCCGATGGCGGCGAGGTGCTGGGGCGTCAGATCGAGCGGGCACGGCGCTGCTTTCAGGCTCTTTTCGAGACCGGTGCCCAGAACCGCGTGCTTTCCAGCCGGCATCTCTCCATCAAGAAGAAGATCATGCAGGTCATCGAGACCACCCCCGCCGCGGGGGGGTATCAGCGGGTGCTCGCGTTGAAACAGTTTGCCCGCCCCGACGGGTTGCGTCCCATCTTTACCGGACCGGCCCTGACCCTGCTGGCAGAAGATGAGGAGAACCTCCTGGTCCCGAGTTCGCCGACGCTCGCCATGCTGCGCCACCCGGACAGGAAGCAGGCCCTCTTCCCGCGCGGCGTGCTCTGGAAGGTCGTGTCCGGTACGCCGGGCGATGCCGTGGCGCACGCATCGCTCATCTTCCACCATCACTGCTACAACCCACTGATAAAGATCTGGTACGACAAACTGCAGGCTCCCCGGCTCACTCAGGCTGTGTGATGAAAAACGACAAGACCTTAAGAGATGCCACCTTTCCACTTTTCGACCGGCTGCTGAAATCCGGCTCAGCCTTCAATGCCGGGCGCCTTGCCGCCCGGGACCCGCTCGCCTTCCAGCGCCGGATCTTCACCTCTCTCATCGCCCGCGGAGCCTCGACCAGATTCGGCGCCGACCACGGACTCGCCGAGCTGATTTCCCTCCCCTTTCCCGAGGCGTACCGGCGCTACCGGTTGCAGGTCCCGATCAGGAGCTACGACGACTTCTGGCGTGAGTACTTCGAGCCGCATGCCAGGAAAGAAAACGGCAGCCTGAGCCTGCTGCTGGACGACGTCACCTGGCCCGGGCGTATTCCCTACTTTTGCGAAACCTCGGGGACCACGGCGCCCAGCAAATACATCCCGTTTACCGGCGAGATGTTTGCCGCCAACCGGCGCGCCGCCCTCGACCTCACCTCCTGCTATCTGGACCGAAATCGCCGCAGCCGCCTGTTCCAGGGGAAGCTCCTCTACATGGCCGGCAACACCGAGCTGAGCGACCTGGGGGCCGGTGTCAAAAGCGGGGACATGAGCGCCATCACCCTGCGCTACCGCCCGAGTTACCTGACCCCGTTCATCGCCCCCGATGCGGCCACGGCGGCGCTTCCCTGGGAGGAGAAGCTGGAGAGGCTCGCGCAACTGCTGCTGTCGGATTCCCAGATCAGGGGGATCTCGGGGGTCCCCCCCTGGATCATCCTGCTTCTGAAGAGATGTGCCGAATTGGGCGGGGGATCCCCGAGCCAGCTGTTTCCCAATCTTGAGCTGATCATTCACGGCGGTACCAGCATGAAGCCTTACCGGCGCGAATTCGGCGAGTTGTTCCCGGGGCGCGCCCCTCACTTTCTGGAACTGCTCCCCTCTTCCGAGGCGTTCATGGCCTTCCAGCTTTTGGGCGAGGAGCAGATGCGGCTCGCCCCGTACTACGGGGTCTTCTTTGAGTTCGTGCCGTGTGAGGATCTGGACGACCGGGGGCGTCCTGCGCCGGACGCCTCCTGCGTGCCGCTCGAGGAGATCGAAACCGGACGACGCTACGCCGTGATAGTCACCACCTACGCCGGGCTCTGGCGCTACCATATCGGCGACACCATCCGCTTCAGCGCCCGGGAGCCGCTCTTCATCGAGTTCACCGGGCGGGACAAGTTCCTGGACCGCTTTGAGGAGAAGGTTACCCAGGGGGAGGTTGAGGAGGCGGTGTCGGCTTTGAACCGCTGCAAGGGGATCGACATCAGGGAGTTCATAGTCGGTCCGGACATCGCCCAGAGGCGCCATCTCTGGGTGCTGGCCATGGGGAACCGATGGGCTGGGGATTCCGGTGACCTGGCTGGGCGTCTGGACCGTGCCCTGACCGGCATGAATGCTGATTATCGGACCTTCCGGGCCCAGGGAAGGATCAACCCTCCTCAGGTTCTGATGCTGGCAGAGGACGAGATTTACCGCTGGTCCAAGGAGGTGCGCGGCAAGCTGGGCGGTCAGAGCAAGATTCCGCACATCGACCCGACCCTGGAAGGGGAACTTGTCGCAAGCCTTGCCAACTTCGGCAGGTAGTCACTTCAGGGACCCCCGGCGATAACGGTCCGTCCAATATACCCCCCCTGTGTCACTGATTGGCAAGGGCGAACACAAGGTTCGCCCCTACCGGAGGACGATTGCCGGATGCATTTGGACGAC
>DNRQ01000153.1 GCA_003499925.1 Geobacter sp. | reverse complement strand
GCTGATTTACGATTGCTGCCGAACTGCTGAAGGACCCAATCTATGGTCAGGCAAGCAGCAGGAGTGGTCAACCCACAAGTTCCTCGATAACTGCTCCACTGCCATTGCTTTGGATCAGTGACCATTTTTGCCCTTACAGGATTTAGAACGACATAGCGGCAGGCCGCCAGTAGATGGCTTTCTCTCTCAATCAGAATCGCCTTGTATCTGCCTTGGAAAAGGTGGCCGACCCGGTCGTGATTCCAGTTAAACTTTTGGGTGTACACTCCGTTAAGCTGCCGCATTCCTCTGCTAAGAGTACTATCGAGGGTTTCGATCACGACGTGGTAGTGGCTACTCATGAGGCAGTAAGCATGACAAACCCAGTTGAAGAGATTGCAGCATTTGGCAAGGATGTTGAGGAAGGCTGCACGGTCGTTGTCGTCGCGGAAAACATTTTTTCGTTCATTGCCGCGAGAGGTGATGTGATACACTGCTCCGGCAAATTCGATACGCAAAGGACGAGCCATCGCAAGGACCTTATCAGTAGGGGGAGGATCTATGTGCTGTCACCACCAATATTTAACCGCAATAATGTTGAAAAGCAAGACCTGACCCCCAGGCCCCAGCAATAATGTTGAAAAGCAAGACCTGACCCCCAGGCCCCACGTGACCCCCAGGCCCCATGACCCCCAGGCCCCAGAAAAGCAAGACCTGACCCCCAGGCCCCAGACCCCCAGGCCCCAGGTTCCTGGCCGACCAGATCCTGCGCCTGAACAGCATCAACCCGCAGATCGCGGCCCGGATGCTGACCCCGTTCAGCCGCTGGCGGCGCTTCGATCCGGCGCGCCAGGAGCTGATGAAAACGGAGCTCAGCCGCATTCTGGCCGAGCCGGGTCTGGCGCGGGACGTCTACGAGCTGGCGGCGAAGAGCATCTAGCGCGAACGATCAGGAACATCCCGTCTTTACATACATGACAGTGACGAAAAAAAGGCAAAAAGGCCAGCTCCGTTACAGGATGTCTGGCCTTTTTGCCGCTCAAGTTTGCAGAGGTGCACCTACTACCAGATCTTCCAGTGGAAAACCGTGCCTGGAGAGAGAACTCAGCACCCGCCCATTGTTCAGCAGATCACCAGCTATTCATAGTGTGACCACATCCGTAGCTTATGCAGCAACATGCAAAAGTGGTTATTGCCCCTACAAAGTTTGGGGTGGCTACCCCATCCCCATCCCCACCCCCACCCTCCCCTTGAAGGGGAGGGAGTTTTAGCGGCGGATCTTGCCCCCTGCCTCCCCTCCCTCCCCTGCCCCCACCACTGCCTCCCCTAGCCGCCACGCACCCCCCTCAACATGCCGAGGTTCCACCAAATGCTGAGGGCAAGGGAATCGCTTCTCCCTCCCCTGCTTCTCTTTTGCCGCTCCAAACAGCTGTTATTACACGGCGATGCCGAGCTTTTCCAACGACCTAGGTTTTGGCCGGTCAATTGCAACCGAGGTATGACCGATCAGTTCGGCTAATGCCGCCAGCACGGCCTGCGGTTCAAAGGACAAGGAGATCATATGAAGACAAACAAGGCTTCGCGCTATTTTGCAACGGGACTGGCTGCTCTGGGGCTATGCATGGCAGCCGGATGTGCGACGAAGGACACGGTCAGTTCCCGCTTCTCACTGGTTGAAGAAAATATCAATGCCGCTAAAACGGCAGGGGCCGAGACGTATGCCCCGGATCCGCTGAAGTCGGCTGAAGCGAAGCTGGAGTCAGCCAAATCTGCTGTGCGGGGCAATGACATGGTATCCGCGGCCAGGTTTGTCGATGAGGCCATGGTGGATGCCGACTATGCACGGGCCAAGGCCCCCACAGAAAAGGCAAAAAACGACGCGCTGAAACTGCGTGGGACCATCCAGGCGCTGCGCGCCGAAATTCTGAGCATGCCGGCGGCAAAATAGCAGACGCCATCCAAATAGGAGGATTCGATATGAACGTTAGACCTTTTACAAGCCGGTTGAAGGCTGCCTGCCTTGCCACTTCCATAGTAGCTGCACTCTCCGGATGCGGAGGTGCCGTTTCCCCAAGTGAACAGATCGCCAAGGATCGCCTGGAACAGGCCCGTATCGCCTACGGCCAAGCAAAGGCCAATCCGGATGTGGAAGCGTACGCCATGAAAACCCTCATCGATGCGGAAAAGACCCTGCAGGAAGCTGAACAGGCGGGGAAGAAACCGTACGCCCCGAGCCTTATGGATCCTGCCAGGGGATACGATGCAGGTGAGAAAAAGATCCTTTTCGACGACACCTCCCGCCTTGCCTACATGGCTGAGCGCAAATCCAGTACCTCTGTAGCGTTGGCGGAGGGGGTCGTGGCGCGCAATGAACTGATCAAACTGGGCCAGGAAAAGGCTGAGGTATCGCTTTTGAAAAGCCAGCTGGAACAAAGAGTGCTGCAGCAGGATCTCGACGAAAAGGCAGCCGCGCTGGTGCGCGCCAGGCAGATGCTGAGCTTTGCGACCAGCGATGCCGAACGGTCGAGAATCATGGCCGACATCCAGGCTCAGGAGGCCGCGCTGGCAAATGCGCAGGCTGAGGCAAAAGCTAGAGAGGCGGAAAAGGCAAAGCTTGAGGCACAGGCTCAGGCCAGGGAAGCGGAGAGAGCAAGGGCGGAACTTGTCCTGCTGATGAAGGAACTGTCGGATCTGCAGGGTCAATTGACCGACCGGGGTATCGTGCTGACCATCGGTGATGTCCTCTTTGCCACCGGCAAGTCCGATCTGAATGCCAGCGCCCAGCGCAGCATGGACAAACTCGCCGAGTTCCTGCAGAAAAATCAGCAGCGCAATCTGCTGGTGGAAGGGCATACCGACAGCATCGGCAGCGACGAGTATAACCAGGGACTCTCCGAGCAACGCGCCGCGTCGGTAAAAAGCGCCCTGGTGGAACGCGGCGCTGCCAGCGACCGGATTGTCACCATCGGATACGGCAAGAAATATCCGTTGGCGAGCAACGCTGCCGAGGCCGGCAAGCAGCAAAACAGAAGGGTCGAGGCGATCATTCTCAACGAAGGTGTCATGCCCGAGAGTCAGTTCAGGAAATAGGCAAACCACTCGGCACCATGTTGGTCAAGTCCCTCGCGCCATCTCCTAAAGAAGCGGGGCCGGATCATTGATCCCGCCCCGCAGCTATTCATGCTTCAGAACGTCCAGAGCCAGGCAGATCGAATGGGGGCTTAAGCGGCGAAACCGGTGCCGACATGGTGCCGAAGCAACCGCCTAACTGTGAGGAACAAATGAAAAACATCATTCTCGTATGTTTGCTGATACTGCTTTCACAATCTCTATCCTTTGGCGCCACAGCTTGTAAGATAGTGCAATATCCCGACCGTGATGAAGCGATTTGCTCCGATGATAGTGTAGGCAAATCGGTAAGCAGTGTTGTCCCTTCATCAGCGGCGCAGATAGAGGGTCGAACCGGCTCCTATTCGACTGCACAGCGAGCATACGACGCCGCAGTTGAGGGCGATGTCGTAAAAATAACCGGCGCAACCATTCCAGGCCCCTTGCTGGCAGACAACCAGTTGCTGCGCGATATCAGCTTTATCGGTGGCTGCGATAGTTCGTTCGCTCAAGTTCCGGGACGCACCACAACGATTCTTGGCAAGGTCATTTTGCGTGATGGCAGGGTCAACATGAATGGCATTAAAGTGGGACCGGGCGTCATGTCGGTTCGCTCGCCTGTAAACCTCGGCACAGCCGGCAATTTCGTGATTCTTGCCAAGACAGGAGTCTCAACCACTGGAACCACCTCAGTTATTGGAGACATCGGGGTCAGTCCAGCAGCCGCGAGCTTCATAACGGGGTTCGGACTGATCGCAGATTCGACCAATACATTCTCTCTTTCGTCCCTGGTAACCGGGAAAATTTACGCCTCCAACTATGCAACGCCTACTCCTGCGAAGATGACTACGGCCATAAGCGACATGAAAACCGCGTTCACCGACGCCGCCGGCAGAACCTTACCTGATTTCACCGAACTGGGCGCCGGAGATATAAGCGGGCGGACACTGGTGCCGGGACTCTACAAGTGGGGCACCGGAGTTTTAATAACAAGTGCCGGCGTTACTCTCACGGGTGGAGCAAATGACGTCTGGATCTTCCAGATAGCGCAGAACCTAACCGTGAGCAACAGCGCCATTATCACGCTGAGCGGCGGTGCGCAGGCCAGGAACATTTTCTGGCAGGTCGCCGGCCAAGCGACTCTTGGAACTGCGGCTGATTTCAAGGGGATCATCCTGAGTCAAACGCTGATTTCTCTCAATACCGGTGCCAAGATGACTGGGCGGGCATTGGCACAGTCTGCAGTTACCCTGAACGCGACAGCCATTACCTCTCCCTAAGGCTATTCGTAATGTAACCACATTCGTAAAACTTTCCTTATTAGCAACAATCATCCGCAACCTGCTCAAACACCCCCTCTCCCCTTGATGGGCTGGGGAGAGGGTGAAAGCCTGCCGAGTCCTCACCCTCCCCCCACCCCCTCCCATAAAGGGCATAAAGGGAGGGGAGCGGAAGATCATTGCTAATCAGGAAACTTTTACGATTTTGAATTCACGTGCCTCAGGCGGGTTGGGGGGCTAATCAGAATTGTTCCACTCAAGAGTTCGAAGACTGGCCGGGATCGGGTAAAGCGGGAGCGGCTCTGACGCCGCTTCTCATCTCTCATCTCTCATCTCTCATCTCTCATCTCTCATCTCTCATTCTCACTTAACCCTGATCCGATAGTTCAGCATGAAGCTCCCTCCGGCCCTGATGCTGCCGATCATCGGCATGCGCCAGTTGGTGACGCTGCCGTCGAAGCCTGGGGGTGCGCCGCCCCCTCCGGAGAGCGGGGAGTAGAGCCAGGTCGCCGCATTGTTGCTGGAGTACTGCGGCACGCCGAGCGATAACCCTGATGCCGGCGAGCTGTCGGTGAAGTTGAAGGGTGCGCCTGCGCCGAGATCGAAGGCGCCGTACGGACTGAGATCGTCGGTGAGGACGACATTGCTCCCCTCACCGGTGCCTGTATTGACGATCTGTACGGTGTAGACAACTACCTGCCCCGGGTTGGCGCTTGCCCGGTCGGCGGATTTCACTATGGAAATGAGCGGCAGCCCGTAAACTGCCAGCGCTGCATCGGCGCTAACACCTGCAAGGGGGGCCGGGCCGGTTGCAGTTGGCGCAGCGGCGCTGTTGGTGATACCGCCGAGGGTCGAACTGGTGACGTTTACCGAGAGCTGACAGGTCGCACCTGGGGCAAGGGAGGCGACGGAGAAGCGAAGGTTGTTATCACCGACAGCGGATGCCGCGCCGGAGGTCTTGGTGACCGTGCCGCAGGCGGCCGGGGTAAATGCGAAGGTGGCGTTTTGCAGAGTCAGCCCGGCGGGGAAGCTGTCATCCACCCGCACTCCGGTAATGGCGCCGAGGTTGGCCGCCGGATTGGCCAGGGTCAGGATAAGCGTGGTGGAGCCACCAGCAGGGATAGTCGCCGCTCCAAAACTCTTGGCGACGGTCGGCGGGGCGTAGACGTTGAGGGTGGCAGTTGCGGCGTCGGTATTAAGTCCTCCCCCCTGGGAGCTGAACCTGGTGCTGTCGTTCGGATACGCTGCTGCTCCCGTATCGCCGCGCACGGTGGCGCTAAAGGTGCAGGTCCCGTTACCGGCGCTGATTCCACCTGCTGCCAGGGATACCGTGGAAGCGGTGAATGACGGGGTTCCGCTGCAACCGGCACCGGAGATGGCGCCGACAGCGGTCACGGTGACCCCTGCCGGGAAGGTGTCGGTGAAGGCCAGGCCGGATTGCGCCGGATTGGTCGCACCGTTGCTGATGGCGAAGGTGAGGGTGCTGCTCCCTCCCGCACCGATGGTAGCGGGAGTGTACGACTTGCTCAAGGTCGCCCGCGGCGTGTTGGTATAGGTACAGGTGATGTCGTCGCCCGGAGACGGCGCGAAGGAATAGGCCGACGTGAACAGCTGGTTCGGGAGGCTTGCGGCGGCTGTTGCCCCCGGCCCCGAAAAGGCGTTGCTGCAGGTCAGACTGGCGGCGTATCCGGAAAAGGGAGTCGCTCCCGCCGTCTTGGCGTCGGTGAGGGTCAGGGCCGCGCCGGGGGTGCTGAAAAAGGTCGTAGTCGCCGAGGTTCCCGATCCCGATGTTGTTGCCGAGGTGGTGCCGGTAAGGGTTCCGCCGCCGCTGGCGCTGACCCTGAACTGGTCGGCAGCGGCGATCCGGCCGGCCACCTGCTTCCGCAGCGTGATCCGCGAGCGCTTGGTGTTGGTGATGGTGCAGGCAGCGGCCGAGTTGGTCGAGTTCAGGGTGGCACTGATGCTGCGGCCGGCATCGTCGGTGATGAGGGCGGGGGCGCCGGTTACGGCAGAGCAGCTGATGGCTGCCGTGCTCTCCCAGTTGCCGGCTGCCGCCTCTGTTATGGTCAGGATCTGGTCGGTAGTGAGGGCATTGATGTAAAAGCGGGCGGTCTCGTTGTCCCTCAGGGTGACGGTGGTGCTGTTGGTAGCGGCGGCGATGGTAGCAGGGTAATAGGTGCCCCCGATCGCCGAGGTCGGTGACAGTGCGGCTCCGGTCAGGGCGATGACTTTCGAGCCGGCCGGTCCGGTCGCCGTGAAGCTGAAGGGTTGGCTGTCGCCATCCGGGGCTGTCTGCTTGGTGACATCGACGTAGGCACCGGAGAAAACGGCTACCGTGCCATTGACCGGGGAGATGTTTGACTGGCATTTCGAGGTGGGTGGAACCTGTACATCCAATGGCCCGCTACAGGTAGTAGTTGTGTTCTGAAAATAGGTCAGGGTATAGGGAATCTCCAGTGCCCCCGTGCTATCCCCCTGGCAGAGCGATTTGATCTGATTGATGGTGATGATGCTGTCCCCCTGGGCCGCATAATCGCCACAGGCATCGCCGTCAAAGTTGTTATAGGGGGCCGGAAAGGTGGGAAAGGTCGCTACCGAACAGAGCTGGCTGGCGTTGTCGATCTGGGGGTCGTTGCCCGTTTCCCCGGTATAAAATGCCATGTTATAGCGGTTGGCGTTGCTTCCGCTGAGACTCAAGTCGACCTGAAAGCTGAAGGACTGGCCGGCGATGCAAAAAGGAGGAGTGCCGGGGGCTGCGCTGAACGAGGAGCCGACGGTGAATTCCTTTGCGGTACAGTTCATGGTGCCCAGGTTACGCGTCCCCACACAGGAGATGCTGTTCATCGCCGGTTGCGGAAGAGGTATCACAACCGGGGCACCCCAGGCCGACGCGGAGAAAAGCAGCAGGAACAAAACTGCAGCCGCATTGGCGAGGGAGCGGCTCAAGGTCGATGCCCGACGGCAGTAGTCGGGCCGTTTATTACTGGTACTTTTGCATCGAGTCATCGAAGATGTCCTATCAAAAAACTCCCCTTGGGGTAGTTGATTCACTGTCGCCACCTGGCGCGGGGTTTCCGTTCCCAAGCTGGAGCTTGGGAACGAGAGAAAAGCTGGAGCTTTGGGAACGAGAGCGTGCTCATGGTCCCCTCTCCCCTCGTGGGAGAGGGTTAGGGAGAGGGGGGAAACCCGCCGGTTTATTCCCGGTTCAGCGCGCTCAACCCGTCCTTCACCGAGTTCTGGTCAAACTTGAAGCGGAACTGAACGAACGGCCCCTGTGCCGTGAAGTTGGCGGCAGAAAAGTCCTTGTCGTGGAAACCGAACAGGTTGTAGCCGAGGCTTAGCCAGGCATTCTCCATGAGATTGCAGCCAACTGACGGTCCGAGGCTGTAGCTGATCTGGTTCATTTCCCATGCGTGCAGGATCGAGCCGCGCACGCCGATATCCCAACTACCGGTCAGATCGTAACGCCCTTCTATGCCGACCAGGTCGGTAAAGCCGCTGTAATCCCGGTCATCGAACCTTTCCAGGACGTACTTGGCGCCATATTGCAAAGACAACTGGCTCTTCCTATTCGGCCGGTAGTTGGCGTTCAGGTTGTTGACGATCCTTTTCCCCTGCGACGAACCGGCCGCACTCTTTTCGTCGGTTGCCACCAAGTCGAGACGGTCCAGAAGTATCCAGCGTGTTACCGGCGGCCGGTAGGCCAGGCCAAGGCGAAGATCGGCATCCGTCCTGCTGCCGCCGATGGACCGGGCATGAAGGTACTGCAGCCTCCCCGTCCAACCCCAGTACAGCCCCTGCTCATTCATGACGCCAGTTATCAGCCCCCACTTGTTGTCCGTTTCCCCGTTGCGATATTCAACCCGGTTGGACCAGAGCAGCTTTCTCTCCTGGTAGTTCGCTCCCAATGAGACGGCGGTGAAATCCTCTCCGCCTGATGCCGGAGGAACATTGGCGTTGAACTGATACCCCGGTTTCTTCCTGATGGTCTGATTGTGATCGAGACCGCCGTCAACGGTCCAGAACGGGTTCAACTGCCATTTCTGGGCCAGCCCCACGTTGGCGAAGGTCCTGTCGCCGTTCTCGTTCATGTCGTTTACCACTGCCGAAGATACGCTGCCGCCGCTCCATGGCGTGGCCTTGATGCCGACGCGGGTGCTGTTGGTATCCGCGGCGTCTCCGTAGCTCAGCTCTTCCTGGGCAAAGAGCAGGATCTCCTTGGTGGCCTGATAGTCTGCGCCGAAAACGGTTCTGGTCGGGAAATCGACGTTGTCGTTCTTGCTGAAGAGCGCCTGCTCGTGATCGGCCCGCAGAGTCAGGCGCTGATTCAGGGTGTTCCAGCTGCCGCCGACAGTTCCCAGAACGGATGTCGCATTGCTGCCGTCAGCCAGGGTGTCTTCGGCGTAGCGCACCCCGGCGCGGGTGCTGAATTTCTTGTCCCCATAGGTTGCCAGGGCCTCGATGAAGTCCCGGACGCTGCCGCCTGCCAGGTTGTACTGTCGGTACGCCTGGGCGCTCAGGACCGTATTGTCGTTCAGCCTGTAGGCACCCTCGGCGCCGAATTTGCGCGTCGCGGCCTCACTCCCCATCTGCTGGCCGAGGCCAAAGCCGATCTCCTGCTCGCGGTAGTACGCCTTCCCCTCGACCGCCTTGTCCGTATGGGTGACCTCGGCGAGGTAGGCGTTGCCGCTTGCACTCAGCAGGCTGGTATCGCTATTGGAGGTGGCGATCTCCGCCCGCGCCTTGGTACCCGGACCAAGCGTCATGACGGCATCGGCGCCATAGAGATTGCCGTTGCCGCTGACATGCCCCTCATGGACATAGGTGGCACCAATCCTTAATTTTTCATTCAGCAGCTTGGTTCCGGCACGTCCGCCAAAAGTCAGCGCATCTCCTCCTGCATCGGCGATTTCGTAATCAACCACGACATATTTCGGGTTACCGTTCTCGTCCCGGCTCTGCACGGGGCCCTTGAAGAAGATGGTGCCGGAATCGTAATCGATGCTGTAATCGATAAAACGGCTCATCGGGCGGCTGTCCGACACATTTTCACTTTTGAAGCGGTCGCGGGTCTCGATGGTGATCTTTTCCGAATTGATCACGATCCCTCTTCTGCTGAGCCGGTACAGCCCCGAGGTTCCGTCGCCGGGGATTTCATCCTTTACGAATGACTGGCCGGTCTCGCTGCCGAAAACGGTCAGGTCGTAATCCTTGGAGCGGAACTCCGCCTTGACGCCGTTCAGTCTGCGGCTGTACCGGGAGAGTTCCGTAACAGACAGCCCGGTATCGAAGTCGCCGTACATCGCGTAGAACTGGTCACGTTCCACCTTCAGGAACAGTTTTTTCTGACTCGCGGCATCATATCCCTGCGCGGTGGCATCGCCGTAAAGCGTGTAGAAGGCGTTCGGGTCGATCTGCTGGAAGAGCGCGTTCCCGCTCACGCCGGTGCTCTTTTTGGCGCTATCGAACGCCATGGTCAACAACCATTCCCCTTTTATGGTCCCCTTGGCGTAAAAGGCGAGACGCTCCTGGTCGTAAAATGCTTCGTCCTCCCCGGCGGCTTTCAGGTTCTCCATGTGACCGGCGGCGGTATTGTAGCCGGCCGTCCCTTCGGCGAGTCCGACCAGGATCCAGTCGCGCATCTTCGGTTTCACGTAGGTCTCGACGTCGAGGGTCGCCTTGTTGTACGCGAGCTGCGCCCGGTACAATCCACTGGCCGTTACCGGGTGGAAGCTGAGCCAGCCTTGGGCATCAACGGAAACCATACCGACACCGGCATCTCGTCCGGCATTCCCGGATAACGACAGGGGCCGCAGATCCCCCCCTTTGAGGGCGAGTTCGGCATTGGCGGAAACCGGCTTGTCGTCCTTATCGAAGAGCTGGATCCGGACCTTCACCGGGTTCCTGCCGTCGGCTACATTCCCCTCGGCCGAGACGAACCTGATCGAGGTGATCTCACCGGCGCGGGTCACTTTGGCGCTCTTGTTAAAACGGGCCACACCGAAGGTATCCATCCCCTTCAACTGGAGCAGATGCTCCCCGGCAGCACCGAAATCCACGCCGAGATAGGTGTAAAGGCTCTTTTCGCTCTCCCGGTCGTTCATCTTGAAGCCTATCCGTTCGGCCGGTATCTCCTTGCCGTCCAGGGTGAGAACCGGTGTCAGGCCGGAGTTGAGAACCACGCGGACGGCATTGACCTGCGAAGCAATAACGCTTCCGTCGACAGGGGAGTGAATACCTTCCTCTTCCTGGACATGAAGCCCGTCGTCCCGATTCGCTGCTTCCGTGCCTCCGGTGGCCCCTTTCGGTGCAACCTTCTCGATGTAATCGTTGATGTTTTCCGATTCGCCCCTGTCTTTTCCTTCCGGGGCGACCACGGTTTCAGTCGCAGAGAGCTCAGGCCTTTCGATCTCCGCCATGTTGTCGGAGAGCTCGGCCCTGGCGGTGTACGTTTTCACAGGCTTGCCGTCGGCATCGGCAATGACGACGGTGACCTTGCTGCTCACGGTCCCTGCCTGATCGTCGCCGTCAAGAAGTGCCTGCAGGCGGAGATCGAACTTGTTCTCCCCAGGCAGAGCGGCAAAATTATAGACGATGGCCGCATCGTTTATTTCGGGATCGGCTACAGGCGATCCGGAGATACGGGTTGTGCCGTTCATGTAGAGGACGTTTTCCGGAATTGCCAGGGTCGCGGTGACATGCTTCAGCGCTCCCTTGACCCCGACCAGCTTGACACGGTAGTGAACGATCCCATCGCTGAGAGCCGAGATCAGTTCAACACGCTCTGCATCAATGCCGCTGTTGCCGCTGCTGCCGCTGTTGCCGCTGTTGCCGTTTTTTGCAGGGAATGCCGCAGTGCCTTCAAGGTGCAGAGGCCGCACTCCTCCCCCCTCCCGGCCTCCCCCCTCCGGGGGGAGGAGAGTGGACGGTGCCTGCTGAACGGAGCGCGAATGACCATTCGCCCCGCGCTGCAGCACCGTCGTCTCCTGCGGCTGCAGAGGGGAGAGGTGCTGCGCTTCTGCACCGGCCTGACTGAGCGGCCCACCGTCAATCTCCTGCTTCTTTAACCCGCTCCTATCCTTGATGATCCTGAGCTGAGAGGTCTCGATCTCCTGCGAAAGCGATACGTTAACCTCCACCCGACGGTTCATGGCGCGCCCTGGAGCGGTCTTGTTGCTTGCAACCGGCTCTCGTTCCCCTCTGCCGTTCAAGTTGAGGCGCTCGGGGGGAAGGTGCAGTGCAGCAGTCAGATAGCGGCCGACGCTTCTGGCCCTGGCGAAGGAAAGTGCGGTGTTGTCCCGGTAAACCTTGCGGCTGCGCGGGGCGATGCGGACGATATCGGTATGGCCGGTGACCTCGATGCTGTCGATTTTGAAGCGGCTCAGCACCAGGGCCAGGTCGTCCAGATGCTTTCGGTCCGCCTCGCTCAACTCAGCGCCAAAGGTGGGGAACTGCGGACGCAAAACGATCGCCGGAAGAGAAACCCGGCTTTCCCCCTTGGTCAGGGAGAGCAGGTTATCCACTTCCGGCGCTGAAACCCCTTTAGCACCGGGACTGTCAAAGGTAAGGGCGGCTCTGGTCTGCAGTTCTCCACCCTTGGCTTTGCGGTCCATGGAAACCCGGAAACGGAGTTCCTTCTGCCAATCGGCGCCGAAAGAGCCGAGCAGATAGGAGAGTCTCTCGCCGGCCACTTCGGGGTCGGGGAAAGTAATGCCGTCCAGGCTGCTGCTCCCTTTGTGGTAGATGGCGCCCTGCGGCAGGGTTACCGTAAGTTGCAGGTTGCTCAACGGGACGCCGGCGGCCTGGAGCGGGATCCGGTAGTCGATGAAATCTCCACTCTGGCTGCTGATCATCTCAAGGGTCATCTCCCCCTTGTAGCCGGCAGCGGCGGGAGCCGGCACTTTCTCCCCTGCGGTCGGCGCAGGCGGCTCCCCTGCGATCGGTGCAACCGGCTCGCCTGCGGTCGGCCCGAGCGGGTCGCCTGCGCTCCCCTTCACGCCGGCGGAGCCTTCCGGGGCAGTGTCGCCTGAGGCAGGCGGTACCAGATCCGTCCGTGCCAGATGAAAATCGGTGCGCCACATGGTCCCGCCCTGCAGATCGACGAACTGGGAGTAGGCCCGCCCGGCAAAGCGGCTGTTCTGCTCACAGGGAAGAATCCGGTATCCTTCGGGAATCGAGTCGAGATCGAGTTGCACCACATGGCTCCCCGAAGGCACGCCTTCGAAGTGGAACATGCCGCGCTGGTCGGAAATCACGAAGCTGCCGTCTTCGAGGTAGATAGCGACCCCTTCCATCCCCTTCTTGTTGGCGTCGATGTTGTCGCTGCAGGCTCCGACGAAAACCCTCCCCATGATGATGTTGCGACTCTGCAGGAACGGCTCCTGTACCGTGACCGATGCGCTCGCCGTGTTGGAGAGGACCGCCGGGGAGGTTGCGGCAGTGGCAATGTTGACGGCAGTGCCGGGCCTCGCTCCGGCGCCGACCCCGACCACGTAGCGGATCAGGGCGGAAGCCTGCGGCCCGATGTCGCCGACCGTGAAGGTGAGAGTGCTGCCATCGGGTGAAACTGCGGGGTCGGCTGCCGCCAGACCGTTAAGGCGGGCAGAGCCTGCACGGTAGCGCAATCCGGGCGGGAGTCGGTCGGTCACCACTGCCGAGAATACGGTGCCCGCCAGATCGCTGTTTTCCAGCGCTACCTCATAGCTCAGATTTTCACCGGCGGAAACGATGCTTTTTCCCGCGCTCTTCCTGAGCCTGAGCGTGCCGATCTTCGGGTCGATCGGCAGGTCGACGCGGATTGCCGGGCCTGCCGGGACGGAGAAAACCTCGCCGCGCGAGCCGGGCTCCAAAATGGTGAAGGGGCCGCCGGGCAGCGACTGGAGGGTGATGGTCGAAACCGTGGAAGGCGATCTGTGGCTCTCCGGCGCCGTGACCTTCAAGATGTAGTTTCCCGGGGCAACGAAGGGGAAGCGGTAGCCGCCGGGATTGAAGGAGTAGATCCTCCCCTCGCTGTCGGTAGCCGTGCTGCCGCTGATCACGGTGTCGGGATAGATGTTCGTGCCGACGCCGTTGTCGCCCAGGACCGTGGCACCCAGACCGGTAGTTGCGTCGAGCAGCTGGATGGTGGCGCCGTCGACCGGTCTGCCGGTGAGGGAATCGAAGACGATACCGAACGGGTCGACCAGCGCGGCGTCGGCCGAGCTGTCGCTGCCGTCGACGCTGTCGATATAGTGAGCGTTCATGGAACTGGATTCGACCACCGAGAGAGCGCCGTTATTGGAGACGCTGGCTGCCGCAGCGGTCTGGAGGTAGCCGATGAAGACGCCGGTATCGGGGCCGCTTTCGGTAAGCTGCAGTATCTCGGTGTCCCCTGTCTGCGGGTCGGATACCGTAACCCTGATGCTCTCTGCGATGTTTTTGTCGAGGTTCTGATCCAGGTCGGTGACCCGGATGAAAATCGGCTCCCCTGCGTGGAAGGTGCTGTACGGGATCAGCGGCACCGGAGAGGAGAGGTCGATGGCGATCTCGCTGCCGACCGTTACCGGTGCCGGCAGCACGCCCAGGGAGCCGGTATCGTTCAAGAAGCTGGTGGTCGCAACCGGCAGGCTGGTCGCCCCGGAGACGCCGGGTGCGTACTTGAGAAATTCGACCTTCGATGCCGTCCGTGTGACGACTTTTACCGTTACCGAGGTCGAGAGCGCTGGAAATTGCAGCGAACTGAAGGTGGCGCGGTTGATGATGCTGTCCCCGTTACTGGCGCAAAAGCCCGGTTGCGGCAACAGGGCGACGGCAAAAAGCATCGCCCACAGTGCCGGGAACCTGACGATTTTGCGTATATCCGGACGCAGCTCTGCGGCAAGCCGCGGCACGGATGTGCCGCGGCCATGCCGGTTCCCGCTAAGGGCGCCGGCAAGCCCCCCGGCCCTAAGGCCGGGGAGAGTGCTGCAGAGATTTTTGATCCGGTTCAATGACATTTTGCCGCGCGGCTCCCTACTTGATCTTCACCTGATAGGCGATGGTTACGCTCTTGCCGATCGGGATGGTCCCGGGTGTCGTGTTGTTGGCGTTTTGCCCGACATTGACGATCAGGTTGGGGCTGTTGGCCGCCACGTAGCTGGCCGGGCTTGCGCCGACGGCGCCGGCAGCGATGGTCGTCGGCGTGCCGTTGGTGTCGATGTAGAAGATATGCCGGGACCCGGTGTAGGGAGTGAGCAGGTCGCTGACATAGGTGGTCGGCACGGTGTCGGAAATGGCGCACAAGGTGAGATCGAAGGTGCTGGCACCGCTGTTAGATGCCTCGATCACGTACTCTATGATGTCATCCGTCTTGCCGGTGACCCCCCCGGTGTAGTAAGGCTGCGCTCCGGCGCCGGTATTTCCTTCGATCGGAGCCGAGTGGGCGATGCCGGTCCCGGCAACCGGGACCGTGACGTTGCGGGAGTACTTCTGGAAGGTAATGGTCGGCGGCGTCGAGGTCCACTTGTTGGCCGGCGCGGTGGTGGCGGCCGCGGGAGGGAAGTTCGGCGCGGTGACATCCGCTTTGACGGTGACCGTCAGCTCGGAACCGAGCGTGTTCACCGTACCCGGCTTGACGCTGAGATTAACCTGCTGCCTTTCCCCGATCTGGACACCGGCGTCCAGCACGTCAGCCGCCGGAACAGCCTCGACATTGGCCCAATTGATCTGGAAGGTATTGCTGGCGACGTTGTAGGAGGTGGCGGTTACCTTCGGGGTGTAGGTATGGCCGTTGATGGTGAAGACGATGACGTCGTTCACCGCGATGCCGTTTACTTCCGAGTCGGCTGCAGTTGCGCCGCCGATCGGCGCAGGGACGACGATGAAGGTCGTTGCGCCGGTTCCCGCAGTTACCGTGGCGCCCAGTATCGGGCTGCTGCCGCCGCTTACCGACGGAGCGGTGCTGTTGGACGAACCGGTGATCGAAGGGGTGACCGTGTAGGTTGCCGGACCGTTGGCAGAGGAGGTGATGGTCACGGTATCGGTAATCACCGGAGTATCCACCCCCTGATAGACGGCGTCGCCCCGGGTAATGGTGACGTTGGGCAGAGCCGGGACCAGATCGACTTTGACGATGACCGACGACTCGGCGGTCAGTCCGCCGTTGTAGGTCAGGACGGCCTTGTTGACGATGGCGGTGTTGGCGGCCGTGTTGGCAAAGGAAGCCTTAGCCGACATGACGAGCGGCACGGCGACCAGCAGCGCCAGCAGCGTTTTCATAGCAGTTTTCATGTAATTTCTCCCCTGCGGCGTTCCGGCCCTTGAAAAGAGCCGGAACGCCGGAGCTGGTTAGTCGATCTTCACCTGGTAGTAGATGTGGTAGATGGATGCGTTGTCGACGGTGCCGCCAGCCCCATTGCTGTTGCCGGTACCGACGTAAAAGGTCAGGGTCTGACCGGCGAGGAGACTTCCGGTCGTTCCATTTCCCGAAACGACGGCGGCGTCCTCGTTATCCGAGCTCTGAACCGTCAGATTGACCTCGGCTCCGCCGTTTTTATCGGCTTTGGCAAAGATATCGGTCGCGGCTGCGCTCCCTTCTGTGCCGTAGGTTCCCCCGGCAACCAGTGTGGTGTATACCGGCACGGCGTCGGTAACCCTTACCGCGTTTGCTTTGCCTTTTGCGTTTTGCACGGTGATCTTGTATTCGAGGAATTCACCCGGGTTTCCGGTCCTGCTGGCGAAGAAGGTGCCGGCGGCGTCAACCGAAGCGTTGCGTACCTCCTTGGTGATGGTCAGCCCTACTCCCTGGAAGTTTCCGGCAGGGCAGACAGGTGTTGCGGTAGCAGCCGGAAGATTGGTCGGGTTGGTGTCCTGGTTGTCGGTGGTGTTGAGCGAGTAGCTGACCGTTCCATCTGCGCCGAAAACGTTGACGGTTGCGGTCGCCGTCACTTTTACCAGGATCATTTCACCGACAGGCTCGCCGACCACGGGTGCATTGGCGGAGAAGTCAGGGGTTCCGGTGCCTCCGTAGACGGTATCGTCGGTTGCGTTCAGCGAGATGGTCAGCGCCGGGAATGCCTTGAGCTTGAGCTCTCCCTTCACTTCGGCTACGTCGGTCATGCCTGAAACGATCACGCCGTTGGTCTTGGTGCCGGGAGTATGGCCGGCCGCGTTACCTACACTAGGAGCGCCATCGACCAGATAAGCCTTCTTCCCACCGGCAGCCTGGTTGACCACCACGATGTCGCCGTCCTGGAAGCCTGCCAGTGCGCCACCCGGGAACAGGAGGGTAGCCTTCTCAGCAGCAGTTGCAGAACCTTTGACGCCGACCGGTGTGGCAGCGCCGAGCAGACGGGTCCCGAGATCTGCCGGACCGGCCGCGCCGGTTCCGTCCAGAATGTACCAGTGAACGCTGGCAGCAGTGGGGATGACGACATTGGAGCCGGTAGGGACCGGCATGGAGAGTTTGTAGGTTTCGTCGCCGTTGGCAGCAGCTGTCAGGGCATACAGATACGATACGCTGCTTCCCGAATCGATGCTGTAGGGGCTAGGGCAGTTGAAAGCGGGGCTCCCGTCGGTGTCAGTCGGCGGAGCCGAAGCGATCAGGGGCGATCGGACCAGGTTAACCGTCACGGTCGTCTTGGCGGAAGCCTCGAAGCTCTGGGTGTTGCTCGCGTCGCTGTAGGTGACTTTCACCACGTTCAGGAGGGTGGCCTCAGCTGTGGTTCCGGCGTATGCCGCTTCGGAGCTCCTGGGCGTACCGGACAGAGCCAGGGTGGCGAGCGCCAGTGCGGCAAAAAACCTGCGCCGGCTTGGGATGTACTGCCTTCGTTTCGAGTTCATTGGTTCTCCTTTTCATTTTGATCTGCATGGAAATGATTTTCGTCCAGGTTCAACTGTTTATTCATGTTCCGTTTCCCTGTTCTTCAAATTTAGCTCATATGCGTCTCCTTCTGTTCCCGAGCTGGTAGTTAAAGCGTCTATCTCTATTTACTTCACCTTGACCCTGAAAGTTACCGAACCCTTTCCCCCTGCCGGTACAGACGGGATGGTCCAGCGGATATCGGTGTAATCTTCGGGTGATGCCACCCGCTTCTGGCTCTTGCCGTCGCCACCCTTTGACTCATAGGTCAGCAGGGTCGGCTTTTTGAAGCTTTTGCCGTGGTCGATGGAAAAAGTGAGGTCGCCGACTTCGCTGGCGCTGCCGGGGATGAAGGCGGTACCGGCCGGGATCGGATCACTGATGACCACATTCTTCGCCGCCTCGGTTCCCGAGTTGGCGTAGCTCAGCGTGTAGATCAGCTCCTCGCCCGGCTGGATCCCCTTGGCGGCGATCATCTTCTTGACCTGCTTCCCCTTGACGCTGACGGTAACCTCTTTCTCCGCCTTGACCGTGATCTCGACCTTCGGCTGCGCCCATGCCGCCAGCGGCAAGACCACGAGCATGAAGGCCGCCGTGGTGAATCCGCTAATCCTGCTGTTTCTTCGCATTGTTCTCTCCTTTTGGTTTGTGCTGTAGTTGTGCTCATTTCATCCGTTACGAGCCGGGCCTGATCCTTTGTAATGACGAAAAACGCCCGTCTTCAGCTGGAGACGGGCGTTCCTATCCTTATGAGGCGCATTGCTGGTCCTCTGGCGGGCCTGACTCCACAAGCTCTTCGGTAACCCGGCGATCCATGCCTTCCCGAAGGGGAGGCGATGGACCCGTGGCTTTGCGTCACCGGATTACTCCAGTTTTGCCTTTGTCGGAGTTAGACTTTATGATTTTCTCTGTTAGTTATTCAGACCTGGCCCCTTTTATTTCTTCTTCGCATCCAAGGTGTATCGTGCAGCCATCCGTGGTGTGATTGCGGCCAGCGAGAGTTGAGGCAGCGGCAGCAGCATTCATTAGGAATAAACGGTTGTTCTAAAAATTGTGCAACAATAGCAAATTGCTTGATAAATAAAAAGAACTTTTCCAATGAGAGCCAAATTTTCCCCTTGCTGAAACCGGACCGCAACACTCCCCCGCCGCGCGGCTTTTTGACCGTGTCGGGAGATAAACTTCAATGAGAATAGCAAGAACTGCTCGGTGGGATCTGAAGCTTGGGTAGCCGAGGCGGGCGGTAGCAGGAGCCGGCGGCAGAAAAGTATTTTCTGGAGCTGGGTAGTCGGGAGGGTTTGCCTGATGGTAGCCGGGGTGCGGTGACTGGTATCACGTGGCGGCTGCACTGCATCAGCGAGCCGTGCGGGGCTTTATATCCAGCGTTTTCTTCTGATGTAGAGCAGCATGCCGCCGCCTATTGCCGCCAATAGCAGCAGCACCGCGGGATAGCCGAAGCGCCATTGCAGTTCCGGCATGTACCTGAAATTCATGCCGTACAGGCCGACGACGAAGGAGAGCGGCATGAAGATGGTGGCGATGATGGTCAGCACCTTCATAACCTCGTTGAGCCGGTTGCTGGCGCTGGAGAGGTAGATGTCGAGCATACCGGTAAGCATGTCGCGCAAGGTCTCCAGCGTATCTAGCACCTGGACGGTGTGATCGTAGAGATCCTTCAGATAGATGCCGGAGGCCGGGTGGATCAGTTGCGAATCGCTTCGCTGCAGGCCGCTCACCACCTCCCGAAGCGGCCAGACCGCCTTGTGCAGAAAGAACATCTGGCGCCTCATCCGGTAGATTTCATTTAGCGTTGCCGTCGTCGGGTTGTCGATCAGTTGGTCCTCGATATCCTCTGCGCGCTCGGCGAGCTTCTCCAGGACCAGGAAGTAGTTGTCCACGATCACGTCCAAAAGTGCGTGAAGCAGGAAATCCGGTCCCATCAGGCGCAGTCGCGCTTTCTCGTTCTTCAGATGGACCCGGACCGGCTCGAACAGGTCACCTTCCAGCCCCTCTTGGAACGAGACCAGGTAATTCCCCCCGATCACGATGCTCACCTGCTCTGACTTGAGCTCCCTGGTTTTGTCATCGAGCGCGATCATCTTCAACACGACGTAGAGATACTCGCCGAAGTCCTGGGCCTTGGGCCGCTGGTCCGTCGCCAGGATATCCTCAAGCACCAGCGGATGGATGCCGTAGCAGCTGCCGAACTGTTGCAGCACCTCCACCTGCGACAGTCCGTCGACGTTGATCCAGGTGACCACCGGCGAGGGTTTTCGGACCAGGCACTCGGTGAGCGAGTCGAACCGCCGATCTTCCAGGCGGCTGGCGTCGTACTCGACCACATCGATCCTGGTACTGCCGGGCTTCTGCCTGCCGATGTGCATCAGCGTTCCCGGCGCGAGCCCGGTCTTCTTGGAGCGCTGCCTGTTCAGAGATGACATCGTTTACTCCCGCGTAACCAAGAAAGTCCCCCTTTGAAAAAGGGGGATTTAGGGGGATTTGAGCGCCGCCGCGAATCCGCACGCTGGGCGAACAGAGTCAAATCCCCCCCAACCCCCCTTTTTCAAAGGGGGAAATCCCCCCGAGCCTCATGATCTCGGACCACTCTTCGGCGCGCACCGGCTGAATGGAGAGACGGCTCCGGTTCAAAAGTGCCATACCGGCGAGGACGGGGATTCCCTTCAACTCCGACAGGGTGACCGGCCGCGGCAGCTCGCGCAGGAAGCGGACGTCCACCATGTACCAGGTAGGCTGCTCGGGAGAGCTGCGCGGATCGAAGTGCGCACTCTGCGGGTCGAACGCGGTGAAGTCCGGGTAGCCTGCCTTGACCACCTCGGCGATGCCGACGATGGCAGGTTCGGCAATGTTGCTGTGGTAGAAGAGCACCAGATCGCCGAGCTTGACCTCGTCGCGCAGGAAGTTGCGCGCCTGGAAATTCCTGACGCCGTCCCAGTGCTCCGTGGCGCCGGGGCGGCTTTTCAGGTCATCGAGGGAGAAGCTTGACGGCTCGGATTTGAAGAGCCAATAGTTGGTTTGCGCCATGATTGTCACCTCCTTTCTCTCTTCGCCGCCAGCCGTTTCAACAACTCCGGCACCTCCAGGGTGTTCAGCACGTCCCCCTTCTCCAGCCAGCCGCGCTGCGCGACGGAGATGCCGTAACAAAGGGTGTCGAACTGGTTGCTGTAGTGCGTGTCGGTACTGATGGCGATGGCCACCCCCAACTCCTTTGCCCTGCGGACGTACTTGTCCCCCAGGTCGAGTCGCAGCGGGTACGAATTGATCTCCATCGCCGTGCCGGTCTCCTTGGCAACCCGCAACACCTCTTCCATATCCACCTCGTAGGCTTCCCTCTCGCCGATCAGCCGTCCGGTGGGGTGGGCGATGACGGAAACCCACGGGTTTCTCATGGCGGCCACGATCCGGGCGGTCATCTTCTCCTTGGGGAAGCCGAACCCCGAATGAATCGCCGCGACCACGATATCCAGCTCCTTTAGAACCTCGTCCGGGAAGTCCAGGGTGCCGTCTCCCTGGATATCCATCTCGGTGCCGTGCAGCACCCTGAACCCCTTCTGCTCCAGGTTGAATGCCTTTATCTCCCGGCTCTGTTCCATCAGCCGCTCTATCGTGAGCCCCCTTGCGACCCCCAGTCCCTGCGAGTGGTCCGTAATCGCTATATAGGAAAGCCCCCTCTGCCGCGCCGCCTCCGCAAGGTCCGCCAGGGTATGGGCGCCGTCGCTCCACTTGGAGTGGACATGGAGGTCGCCCCGGATGTCGGCCAGGGTGACCAGACGCGGCAATTTCCCCGCCAGGGCAGCCTCGATCTCCCCGCTGTCCTCGCGCAGTTCCGGCGCAATGAAGGGAAGGTCGAGCAGGCGATAGACGTCCTCCTCATTTTCCCCGCCCACTCTTTGGTTGTTTTCCTGGAAGATCCCGTACTCGTTGATCTTCAGGCCCCGCTTGAGCGCCATCTCCCTGAGCCGGACGTTGTGCGCCTTGCTCCCGGTGAGGTAGGCGAGCGCGGCGCCGAACGACTCCGGCTCCACCACGCGCAGGTCCACCTGCACCCCTTCCCGGATGGTGACGCTGGCGCGGGTGGGGCCCCTCATGGAGACCTCGTAAACCTGGGGTAGCTTGACGAAGGCATCCATGACGCCGCGCGGATCAGGGGAAGTGGCAACGATATCGATATCCTTGATGCTATCCCTGCGGCGTCGTATGCTGCCGGCGATCTCGATCCGCTGCACCGGGGCAAGCTCTTTCAATGCCTTTACCAGATCCACCGCGGCCGGAAGCATGCGCCCCAGCGGCTTTCGCTCCCGGCCCCGCTTGACGGCCGCGATCCCCTTCAGTATGTTGTCCTCCGTCTTTTGCTGGATGCCCCGGATCCCCACCAGCCGGTGCTCGGCGGCGGCCCGCTCCAGCTCTTCCAGGCTCGTCACCTGAAGGGTGTCATAGATCGCCTTGGCGGTCTTGGGTCCCAGGTCGGGCACCGCCAGCAGCGCGAAGACTCCGGCCGGGATCTCCCCCTTCAGCCTGTCATGCATGGCCATGGCGCCGGTCTGCAGGTACTCCTCGATCCTGGCTGCCAGATCCGCCCCCACCCCGGGGATCTGCAGCAGCTCCTTGTGCGTCAGTTCAGCGAGGTCGCGGGTGAGCCCTTCCAGGTTAAGCGCAGCCTTACGGTAGGCCCTGATCTTGAACGGATTATCCTCCTTGATCTCGAGGATATCGGCAATGTCGGAGAAAATTCGTGCGATCTCCCTGTTTTTCATATCACCTCTCCGTCAGGATGGCTGGAACTCCAGGATCGGCAGGTCCGTCGACCACCCCTCAAAAATCGGACAGCGCTGATGCTGTAGCGGGTTGCCTTTCGGGGAAGGCCGAGAATTCCGTCAAGTATACCAAGTATTTCGGCAACCTGAGGTCTGGCGCAACTAATCTGCAGCCACAAAACCTCCCCCACCTGAGAAGTTTCTCGTTCCCAAGCTCCGGCTTGGGAATGCAATCGCTGTCAAAGCTCCAGCTTTGAGTCGTTGAAGCGGAGCTTCCTATACTCATTTTCGTTCCCAAGCTGGAGCTTGGGAACGAAATGAAATCTGATTAGCGCCAATCTTCCGCTGTTCGGGTTCCTCCCCCTTCAAGGGGGAGGTCAGGAGGGGGATGGGGGTGTTTCTGCGCCGGAGCTACCCCATCCCCACCCCCACCCTCCCCTTGAAGGGGAGGGAGTTTTCGCAGCGGAAGATCAGCGCTAATCGGGTAACTTAATGGCAGTGCCCTTGATGGGAGGGCTGGGGGAGGGTGTTAACCCGTGTGTTTGAGTCGAAATGTACAGGGGAGGGAGTCTGTGCACTCTGCGGAAGATTGTACCAACCGAGAACATCGCCTCAAGCCGTTAGCGACCCGCCTGGTCGCCCCAGAGCTCCTTGAGCCTCTTATCCCGGCCGCAGCTGGTGCGGTAGTATTTGTACCGGATCGGGTTCTTCTTGTAATAGTGCTGGTGGTACTCCTCGGCCGGATAGAACTGGCTCGCGGCGACGATCTCGGTGACGACCGGTCCCTTGAACGGCTTGTTCGCCTCCA
>DNRQ01000040.1 GCA_003499925.1 Geobacter sp. | reverse complement strand
GCAGAAGATCGAGGAGGGGATCGCCTCCCTCAAGAAGGCGCTGGAGGGAAGCGACGCCGAGGAGATCAAGAAGGCGAGCGAGAGCCTGATGCAGGCCTCCCACAAGCTGGCCGAGGCGGTCTACGCCAAGGCGGAGCCGGGCGCCGAGCAGGCGGGCGGGGAGCCGCACGCCCAGGAGGCCGAGGGAAGTGCCGCCAAGGGTGAGAAGGTGGTCGACGCCGACTTCGAAGAGGTAAGGGACGACAAGAAGTAATAAGGGTTGCAAAACAAGGCAGCTTTGATAGAAAATGGCGCAGCAAAAAAATAACATCGCGCAACGGGCAGCGTCTCATTAATAGAGACGCTGCTCTTTGTGTTACGAGGACCTATTTTGGCAAACGGCGACAAGCACGATTATTACGAACTCCTCGAAGTGAACAGGAACGCCTCCGAGGCCGAGATCAAGAAGGCGTACCGGCGGCTTGCGGTCAAGTACCATCCCGACAAGAACGCCGGCGACAAGGCGAGCGAGGACAAGTTCAAGGAGGTCTCGGAAGCGTACGAGATCCTCTCGGACGCGGAGAAGAGGGCGCGCTACGACCAGTTCGGCCATGCGGCGGTCGGGGGGGGCGGCTTCTCGTCCGGCGGTTTCGGCGCCGGCTCCCCCTTCGGCGACATCTTCGGCGACATCTTCGGGGAGGTGTTCGGCGGCAGGCAGAAGGCGACCCGCGGCAGGCGCGGCGACGACCTGCAGTACAACATGGAGGTCAGCTTCGAGGAGGCGGCCTTCGGGGTGGAGAAGAAGATCGACCTCCCGTACGCCAAGCGCTGCGATGCCTGCGGCGGCTCCGGCGCCAAGGCGGGGACCACCCCCAAGACCTGCCCGACCTGCCAGGGCGCCGGGCAGATGCGCTTCCAGCAGGGGTTCTTCAGCGTCAGCAAGACCTGTTCGCACTGCAACGGCGAGGGTCGCGTGGTGGATCATCCCTGCCTGACCTGCAGGGGCTCCGGGACCGTGCGCGACAAGAAGACCATCTCGGTGAAGGTCCCCGCGGGGGTCGAGACCGGGATCAGGCTGAAGCTCACCGGCGAGGGGGGGCAGGGGACCAAGGGAGGTCCCAACGGCGACCTCTACGTGGCGCTCAGCGTCCGCGAGCATTCGCTGTTCAGGCGCGAGGACAACGACGTGGTCTGCGAGATCCCGATCAGCTTCACCCAGGCGGCACTGGGGTGCGAGATCGAGGTGCCGACCCTGGACGGCAAGGTGAACATGAAGATACCGGAGGGTACCCAGTCCGGCGCCGTCTTCAGGATGCGCGGCAAGGGGATCCCCGCCCTGCAGGGTTACGGCCGGGGCGACCACCTGGTGGTGGCGAAGGTGGAGACACCGACCAACCTGAACCGGCAGCAGCGCGAGCTGCTGGAGGAGCTGGCGCGCATCAGCGGCGAGGACGCCAACCCGATGCGCAAGAACTTCTTTTCCAAGGTAATGGACCTGCTCAGTTGAAAAAGGCTCTGGCCAGGGGTCTGCTCTGGGCGCTGGCGGCGCTGCTCGTCGGCGCCCACCCCACCCCTGCGCAGGGTGTCCCGAGTGCTCCGGCCCGGGCGGCGCTTCTGGAGAACGGCGCCTACGGCGGAGAGCTGATCACCCGGGTACGCCAGGCGAAAAGGCGCATCATCTGCGCCTTTTACCTTTTCAAGGTCGGGGAGAGGAGGGGGAACCTCCCGGCAGCCGTCGCCCGCGAGCTGGTCAAGGCGAGCCAGCGCGGGGTGGAGGTGACGGTGATCCTGGAGGGAGCCCGGTCGGTAGGGCGCGAAAACCGCGCCGCGGCCGGGATACTGTCGCGCGGCGGCGTGAAGGTGCTCTTTCCCGGCAGGCGAAGCGTCACCCACGTCAAGGCGATCGCCATCGACGACCGCTACCTGCTCATTGGAAGCCACAACCTCACCCACTCGGCCCTCGCGCGCAACAACGAGCTCTCCGTCGTCCTCGACTCGCCGGAGCTCGCGGCGCAGGTGAGACGGTACCTGGAAGAGATCAGGTAGCATCAGCATCAGCATCACTACAGTGAAAGTTCCTTCATCTGCGAGATGTCCGCCTCCCTCGATCAAGGAGGTCATCGTCATACGTCCCTCCCCCTTCAAGGGGGAGGGCAGGAGGGGGATGGGGCTGGCTGTTCATTGCTCAACTCTTCCCCCATCCCCACCCCGACCCTCCCCTTGAAGGGGAGGGAGCCGGCCCCTTCACAGGGGACAAGTAGGAGAAAGAAAACTTTGCTTTCGCATCCGCAAGCTCTATTCAAGAAGATGGTTCGTCTCGTCCCTTTAGCGTTTTTTCTGGTAGTCATTCTCATCTCGGCGGCTCCGGCCCAGGAAAAATTCGCCACCTACCCCCCTCTGCCGCACGGTTACAGTTCCATAAAGGTCTTCGACAACGAGGGGCGTTTCGTGGGACGGATCCTGCCGACGCAGCGCTACTGGGTCAGCATCGACCGCATTCCCCCCTTCATGAAAAAGGCGCTGGTGGCGATCGAAGATGCCCGCTTCTACGATCACAGCGGGATCGACGTCAGGGGGATCGCCCGGGCGCTGGTGAAGGATGTCGTCAAAGGGAGATTGGCTGAAGGGGGCTCCACCATCACCCAGCAGCTCATCAAGAACAAGTACCTGACCGGCGAGAAGACCATTGACAGGAAGGTCAAGGAAGGGCTCCTCGCCATGGAGTACGAGCGCAAATACAGCAAGGACCAGATCCTGGAGATGTATTTCAACCAGATCTATTTCGGCAACGGCGCCTGGGGCATCGCCCAGGCGGCGCGCCTTTATTTCGACAAGAACCCGGAGGAGTTGACCGATGCGGAATGTTCCCTGCTGGCCGGGGTGCCGAAGAACCCGGGTCGCTACAACCCCTTGGGGAACCTCGCCAAGGTCAGCGCCAGGAGGAATCTGGTCCTGAACCGCATGGTCGATCTCAAGATGATCACCGCCGCGCAAAAGCAGACCCTGGTGGCCCACCCGGCTTCGGTGACCAAGGCGGGGCAGGCCCCCTCCTATATGGCCCATCTGCGCAACAAGCTGGTGGAACGCTACGGGGCGAAGATCATCGAACAGGGGGGGCTGGACGTCATTTCCGCCATGGATCTGAACCTGCAGAATCTTGCGGAGCAGGCCTTGCGCGAAGGGGTCAAGAAGGTTTCCCCCAAGCTGCAGGGCGGACTGTTGTGCCTGGACCCCAATACGGGGAACGTGCTGGCGGCCGTGGGAGGGGTGGATGCGGAGAGTTCCTATAACCGCGCCTTCGCCGCCAGGCGCCAGCCGGGCTCGGCCATCAAGCCGCTGATCTACGCCGCGGCACTGGAGGAGGGGGTCACCTCGTCCAGCATCTGGGACGACAAGCCGGTGGCCTACAGTCGGGGAAACGGCGGGACCTGGAAGCCTCAGAACTACGAAAGAAAGGTTTACGGAGAGCTCAGCCTCAGGCAGGCGCTGGCCTACTCCAACAACGTCATCACGGTGAAACTGCTGGACAGCGTCGGAGTACCCAGCTTTGTCGATCTGGCCGGAAAGATGGGACTTTCCTTCCGTGCCAGGGATCTCTCCCTGGCACTTGGCACCGAGGAAGTCACGCTGAACGAACTGGTCGCGGCCTACACCCCGCTGGCCAACGGCGGCATGCGCTCGGAACCTAGGACCATCATCCGTATTTTTGAACGGAACCGCCGTACCTGGACCGAAATCGCTCCGTCGATCACACCGGTTGTTTCCCCGGCTGCAGCCTATATCACCACACAGATGCTGAAGGACGTCATGGTTTACGGCACTGCCAAGAGCCTGAAGAAGTTCAGCCAGGAACGTCCCTCCGCCGGGAAGACCGGGACCACCGATGACTATCGTGATGCCTGGTTTGTCGGCTACACCCCGCAGCTGATCACCGGCGTCTGGGTCGGCTACGACAAGCCCAAACCGGGGGGGAAAGGGTTCACCGGAGGCTCCGTCTCCGCTCCCATCTGGGAGCGATTCATGCGCAAGGCCTTGGCCGCCAAGCCGGCCCTCGATTTTGCCAGACCGGAGAGCGTTGTTTCCGTTTCGATCGATCCGGCGACCGGGTACCTGGCGACTCCGGATTGCCCGTCGCCGCGGGAGGAATTCTACATCGTCGGGACCGAGCCGACCCAGTACTGCCCCAAGCACGGCGGCGAATTGCCGGAACCGGTAGCGCCGGAGCTTGCGCCGCCCGATGCCGGCGAACAGCAACCGGTTGATCTGAGCCCCGTGCCATCCTCCGATGCGGGTCTCCAGCTTCCCGATTAGCACCCGAACTCGCCTGCGGTCCTTTGCAGTAGGCAAAGGACCTTCTCCGCCAACCGCTAACTCACTCTCCTCCCCCCGGAGGGGGGAGGTTGGGAGGGGGGGCGCCTGCAGCCTTCGGGCGCGGACCAGCCCGAGTTCCCCCTCCCCACCCCTTCCCCGCCGGGGGAGGGGACTCTTCCGCGTGTCATGTCACCGCTTCGCCTTCTCAAGGTAATAATGGCGCATCGGCCTGAGATCCTCGTCCAGCTCATACACCAGCGGCGACCCGGTCGGGATCTCCAGATCGACGATAGCGTCGTCGGAGACCCGGTCCAGGTACTTCACCAGTCCACGCAGGCTGTTGCCATGCGCCACGATCAGCGGGCGCTGCCCGCTTCGAAGCACCGGCACTACCTGTTGCTGCCAAAACGGGATCACCCGCTGCACGGTATCCTGCAGGCATTCCCCAGACGGGAGCAGGTTCCGGTCCAGCAGGGCGTAACGCGGGTCATGGCGCGGATGCCGCGAGTCCTCCTCCTCAAGCGCCGGCGGGCGCACCTGGTAGCTGCGCCGCCAAAGCTTCACCTGCTCCTCGCCGTATTTCCGGGCCGTCTCCGCCTTGTCCAGTCCCTGCAGCGCCCCGTAGTGCCGCTCGTTCAAACGCCACTCCTTCCTCTCAGGGATCCACATGAGATCCATCTCGTCGAGCAGCAGCCACATGGTGCGGATGGCGCGCTTCAGCAGCGAGGTGAAGGCGACGTCGAAGCCGAGCCCGTGTTTCCTGAGGGCGATCCCCGCCTCTCTGCTCTCCTCCTGGCCGCGCTCCGAGAGATCGACGTCGGTCCATCCGGTAAAGAGATTTTCCTTATTCCACACGCTTTCACCGTGCCGCACAAGCACCAGCCGATGCATAGACTACCTCCTGATCTACACTGCCATTAAGTTAAGCGGTGANNTCCGTGAATCATGTAGGGTGGGCCGTGCCCACCATCAGGATGCGGTTGTGGTGGGCACGGCCCACCCTACCTCTCATTCCCTTAACTTAATGGCAGTGCCCCCCTCCCGCAAGGGAGGGGGGCACTGCCATTAAGTTAAGGGAGGGGGGGCTACGCAACCCGACGAGAAGAAAGCCTACGCAACCGAAGGAGAGTGGAGCCGTCGGCGGCTGCCACGGATCGATCATGCCTAAAGTCCCCTCTCCCCTGGTGGGAGAGGGATAGGGAGAGGGGGGAAATGCCGGTCACAACAGTTATCTTACGGAAAAAGATGTCGCGGCTAGGTGGCGAAATAGATCGCGTCGGCACTTCCTCGACCAGTGATGTGAATCATCGGGCCGGCGCCGCCTGCTTGGCTGCTTCGAGCTTGCCGGTGACGTTGTTCTTGATCCAGGAGCGATCCCACCACTCGATCGGATTCACCTGCTCTCCCGAGAGCACCACTCCATAGTGGAGATGGTCGCCGCCGGCAAGGCCGGTGTCCCCGGTATTTCCAATGATCTGCCCCTTTTGGATCTCGTCCCCGACCTTGACGGCGATCCGGCTCAGGTGCCCGTAGAGGGTCTGCAGCCCCAGCCCGTGGTCGATTATGACGCACTGGCCGTAGATGCCGAGATCGTCGGCATAGACCACCTTGCCGCGGTTGGCGGCCGGGACTTCGGCGTGGGCCAGGGAGGCGAGATCGATGCCGAGGTGCGTCTGCTGATCGACCTGCTTCCCCTGGTAGAGGTAAGTCCGAAGCTGCGCGTAGCTGCCGCGCGGCGCGGAGTTGGGCAGGCGCATGAAGTCACCCTCCCAAAGCGGCACCGGCGAGGTGTTGCGTCCGCACTCGCTCAAGATCCTGCCGTCGTGTTCCCGCAGCTCGCTGTTCGCCTTGAGGAAGATCTCCAGGGGGGTGGTCGCTTGCGGGAACCGGTCCTTGAACTCGGCTGCGACCTTGTCCAGAAACCCCTCGCTGAGCGGGATACGGTCGCTCGGGAAGGACTTGGGGAGCAGATGGTAGTAGATGCCGGTCAGCCGCTCGTTTCCGGCGCGGTCGATGGCCAGTATCTTCGGGACGAAACGCTCCGCCGGCATGTTGTGCGGGAAGGGAAAGAGGCAGGCGTAGACGTCGCCGGACTGTCGGTAGCCCGGGAAGAAGCGGTCGCCGAAGACCACTCCGGTTCTTTCGACCTCCCGGTTAACGGTGTAGACGACCAGTCCAGCCCCGCCCCGGGAGATGTTGTGCGCGGTGCTCAGGGCAGTGACAGCGGGCGGCTTGTTCTGGTAGGTGAAATCCAGGGACAAAACGGTGCTGTTGCCGGCACCGAAGCGGAAGACGGAGCGGTCGGTTGCGGTGATTTGCAGCTTGAAAGGTCCCTCCTTGAGGCCTGGCTGCTGTGCCACTTTGAAGGTCTCGCGCCCCTCCCTGGTCTCGGGCGCATACTGCTTCGAGACCAGGTCGATTTTCTTCTCCCCCTGGAGCGCACCGACTGCCAGGTTTTTGAGCCCGGCCCGATCCTTCAGGGTCAGGACGATATCCATCTTCGCGGAGATGGGTCCAGGCTGGCGAGACAGCGAGATGGCCGGTCCGGCCGTGTCCTTGAAGTAATAAAGGCCCAGCAGCAGTAATGCGACAAGAACGATAGCGGCGACGATTGCGGAAACTTTCATGGATTTACTCCCGCGCTGACCTGCTTGGTTAACCGGTTCCGAGAACCCTCTTTTCCGGCGACCTGGGGGTTGCCGGTCTGGCACTACACCCCCTCCCCCTTGATTTGTCAGCCGTAGCCTCGGCGAAGGATGATGGGGGAGGGCTGGGGAGAGGGTGAAAAGCTCGCATGAGCCTCAACCCCCGCCTTGGGTGGCCGCAAATGCACTTTCGGATTTTAACATCCCGCCCCTCAAAGTCCAGCATGGGACCCTGCCCGGGACGGTCGGACTCCGCGATCTCGGGGGCTAAATGCCAGGAGGCGTCGTGATATTCGTCGGACGCGGTTGACCTGGTAACCGTGTAGTGCTACAAAGGGTGCAGAGGTCTTTTCATGAGAGCTGCCGGTCCAAGCAGGGACTGAAAAGAAAGAATATCTAAGGGGGGCGAGAAGACATGAAAAAAAGCATGCTGGTGCTGTTAGCACTGTCTCTGACGGCGATTTCCGGAGCCGCATTGGCAGAGACGCCTAAGGAAAAGGGTCCCGAATTCATCAGATTCAAGATGAAAGACTTAGAGCTCCCGTTCAAACACTGGAAGCACCAGAAGAACCTGAACAACGAATGCTTTCACTGTCATAACACCACTCTCGGCAAGATCGATGGTTGGGGCGAACAGACCGCTCACAGACTTTGCATCTCCTGCCATGAGCTCGAGGATAAAGGCCCTGTTTACTGCCGCCAGTGCCATGTAAAGAAAAAAAAATAAAACCCCGGTAAATTCATTGATTACACGGGGAATAGCCGTCGCCGGCTAACCCCCGTGTGCCTGCTTGAGCGGAGAGCAGGCGGGAACTGGTCTAATGGGAGCGGAAGTTTCGGAGCAGCCGGGATTATTTTTTTATAACAGTTCTTTAAATTCGCATCGATGGTGCTATCATTTATCACAGCTAGCTAGCGTAACAGAATCTCGGAAAAAGGAGGTAGTCAGCATCGAGGAAACTCCACCGAACAGGATTCTAAACACATGACAGCAGCATAATTTCCGGCGTGCAAAGCGCCGGTATGACCCTTGATAAGGGTGCCGTGTATTACAACTAACGAGGCCCGCCGACACTGGCGGGCCTTTCCTTTTCCTCGATAGTGCGTCGAAATCTGCTGCTGACCTAGTCGTTCTCCCAAAAACCGACCAAACCTGTCCTTCTGCAAGTACGTCCCCTCTCAATGACAATTATCGCTCTCCCTGCTGCGATGCACATAAAAGAAAAGCTATCCTTTAATCGATGGCGCTGATGTATAATCAGGCTTAGAGCGATCTACTATGACAGGAGGAGTTTATGAAAAGGATCATATCAGCGGTACTTGCCATGGCCATTGTCATGGTGTCTTTGCAGGGATGCTACGGAAAGATGTCGCTGACTCGGAAGGTGTATAAATTGAACGGCGAAGTCAGTGACAAATACCTGCGCAGCTTCGTCACCTGGGTATTCGTCCTCGCCCCGGTCTATACCGCCTCGGTGCTGGCAGACTTCATCCTGTTCAACACCATCGAATTCTGGAGCGGGAAAAACCCCATAGCCGCTGGGGAGAAGAACTTCCAATACTCCGAGAACGGGCAGACCTACAAGATAAACGCCCGCAAGAGCGGCGACACCATCACCTACCGCATCAACCATTACAACGGAGACACCTATCTCGACACACTCTCCATCGACTGGGACACCAAGAGCGGCAACTCCCGGGCAACCCTGCATGAGTCGGGGAAGGTAACGGAATTCCAGGCGATACTGGAAAAAGGAGTAGTACGGGTCCTAAGCTCCGTCCAGGGAGTACCGAGCCGGGCACCGGAAACGGTGATGCTCCGCAATTAACCCGGGACAGCAGAATCTGGTAAAAAAAGGGGCACACCCGGAGGTGGCCTCTTTTTTTGCCGCTCAGAGTGTCTCCCCGTTGGAAACGGGAGCAGGGGACAGTACCCGTAGGTTGGGTTAGCGGCCTCATCGCGTAACCCAACACACCAATTGTGAAACCGGCACCTGCCGGCTGGGGCTTGATGCGTGAGTCACCTCTGTAGGAGCGGGATTTCTGCCGGGATCAACACCTGAGGACAGTCGCGGCAGGCATGCCGCTTTCAAGGAGTGAAGATAGGTGAAATACAGTCATTTGACGGAACAACTTTCGGAGTATACACCGTAATTTTTTTTTGCAACAGACTATAAATGTGCCGTGACAAGTGTTATAGTTCTTCCAGCCTAGCTAGCGCGCAACAGAATCTCGGAAAAAGGAGGTATTCAGCATCAAAGAAACTCCACCGAAGAGGATTCGAAACACCTGACAGCAGCAAAAGCCCCGGTGTTAACCAAGCACCGGCCCAACCCGTAATCGGGTGACACGCAACGCAACAAAAAAGGCCCGCCATATGGCGGGCCTTTCACGTTGTCAGAGGTATCGTCTAAAGCAATCTGAAACTTTACCGAAATGGATTACCGAAAAACGAAAGGGTTTAGCATTTCTGCTAAACCCTTTATTTATGGAGCCATCTAACGGAGTCGAACCGTCGACCTATTGATTACGAATCAATTGCTCTACCAACTGAGCTAAGATGGCCTAGCATCACCTATTTTCTTGTATTTTAAGGATTTTTCAGCAGTTTTGCTCTACGCCATGTGTGGGCCAAAAACGAGTCCCTTGTAGACCTACTCTTGTACCGTAAAATGTGCGCTTCGTCAATGATATTCTACCCATAACTTCCACCAAGGTTAATAGCTGATCGGTCTTAAACACCTTAGCTCGCAAAGCCGGCGCGGCGGCGATGATCAACGGATTTATCTCTTCCTTCAACCCGTCTGACAGCTGCTCAACAAACGAGCCGAGTTTGGGGTGGGAATACTCACTGTGCTCCTGGACGCCGATTAAGTGTCATGATTACAGATTAACATCCGGGTACCTTTAAGTAAAAAACATGCACTATTTAAAAAAATTGACAATATTTGAAAAAAATTGCAGGATATAGAGCGCTAATCAAAATTGTTGCGCAGAACCCGTCCTACGCGAGGCTCTTATGAAAAAATTTCCGCTCCTTTTCGTCTCTTCGACGGAGCAAAGCGCAGACATCTCCAGAGCGGTTAAGGCCGGACAGGTCAGGAAACTAGGCCCCCGGCTCTACACATCAAACCTTAAAGATGCCCCCGATCAGGTTGTCAGGCAAAACTGTTTCCAGATATTGTCGCTGATCCTTCCTGGTGTCATAGTTAGTCACCGATCCGCTATCGAAAATAGGATATCTCCAGATGGGAGAATTTACGTCACCGCCGACTACTCCAGAATATTAAACCTTCCAGGGCTTGAAATTGTCGTTATGAAGGGACCAGGGCGTATTCCGGACCGTGACATGCCTTTGCTTCATCTATTCACCTCATGTCGCGAGCGGGCATATCTCGAGAACCTGTCACTTTCCAGAGACCGTGGGGGGGAGCCTAAAAACCTTTCTCGGGTTGAACTCGAAGAAAGACTCGTTGGGATCTTAGACAACAGCGGTGCTGATGCTTTGAACGGCTTACGTGACAGAGCGAAAGAGATAGCCACTGTATTAGACATGGAGGCCGAGTTTAGGAAGTTTGACCACATTATCGGTGCAATTCAAGGGACTCGCGAAGCGCATGAACTAGTCTCCCCCCGCTCCGTAGCTCGCAGTATGCACGAAGGATACGACCCAAAGGCCGTCGAAAGATTCGCGACTTTAAGATCCATACTTGCAAGCCAGTCTTTCCGGTTACGTCCTATGCCGATAGAAAACCTGAAAACGTTCTATAACATGGCTTTCTTTGACGCGTATTTTTCCAACTTCATCGAAGGAACGGAGTTTGAGGTTGAAGAAGCCCGTAAAATCGTAGATTCAGGCATTGTCCCTGCTGACCGTCCAGCAGATGGACATGATATCCTGGGGACCTACAGGGTTGTCGGTAGCATCGACGATATGACAACCACACCTAAGGACTTCGACCAATTCCTTAACCTACTCGCAACGCGGCACGCGATCATTTTAGAAGGCCGGCCGGACAAGCAACCCGGGCGGTTTAAGGAAAAACCTAATATGGCCGGTGCAACGCGATTCGTTGAACCGACGCTTGTACGCGGCACACTCCGGCAAGGTTTTGAGTTTTACAGAGGACTTGAAGAACCGTTTGCAAGGGCGTTAGCGATCTTCTTTATTGTTTCGGACATACATCCCTTCAACGACGGCAACGGACGGTTGGCACGGGCAATGATGAATTCTGAACTTGTCGCCAAGGGTGAAGCCAGAATCATCATTCCATCGGTTTTCCGAAGTGAATATATCGCGGGCATTAAAAGAATGACCAGGGAGAGCGATCCAACCGCGTTTATCAAGCAGCACGCACACGCCCAAGAATTCGCCTCCAGGATCGATTTTTTAGATATCGATGCGGCAATTGAGACGCTTCGCGGCTGCAATGCCTTTGCAAAGCCTGAGGATGGACTTGTATTGCAAATGCCGGCCACTTAAACACCCAAAAGAATACGTCTATTCTGATGAGTCAAGAGGGTACCTGGTGATGTGGAGCAAGTTGTGTCATCTTAGTTCTATTTTGCAGCGGCGGTAGGAGCGGCACACCACGCGCATGAAGGTTTCACCAAGGTTGAAATTCGTGAGTTCCCCTATGGAGCCCTGCGAGAGGCCGTCGTCAACGCCGTTGCCCACCGTGACTATGACCTTGCCGGATCCAGCATTCTGGTGGAGAAATACTCCGACCGTATCGAGGCCGTCAGTCCCGGACTCCCTCCTGAACCGATGACCCTGCAGAAAATTGAGCGGCTTGATTACCCGCCTGATCCCGTAATCCGAATCTGGCCCGGGGGCTCTCGTTTTTCGAGCGCATTGAATGCGCCGAGCCGGGAGATGGGTTACGCCGGATCGTGCGCGAGTCGGTAGGGATAGACCTGACGAGGCCAAGGTTTCAGTTTCGAGACGGGCACTTCAAGGTAATTTTCTTCGCCCCGGAAGACATGCTGAAATTGAAAAGCCAGAGTACCAGACCTTTTTTTGAAGTAACGGATACAGTTCTGGAGACATTGAATACTACGCAGAAGAGCATCATCCGGATAATGTTGGAGAAGCGGGAGGTTCGCGTTATGGAATTGGCCGAGGAACTTGATTTATCGCGTCCTGCCATCCAGAAGGCGATTAAGCGGATGCTGGACATGCGGCTGGTCACTAAATCCGGAAAGGCACGGGATACGAGCTACCACCTCAGTGAAGAACCTGCTGAATGATCTGCTACTATTAGCTACCGGTTCTCCGTGTTTCTGCTACCAAAGGGCCTGAGTCTGAATCTTAGAGAATCTGCTACGATCTGCTACTGAATTCCGGGTTATCTGCTACCTTCCCTGGGGATTGCGTATAGACAAACAATCATAATCGCTGGCGTCGCGTTTCGTACCTCGACGCGACCTACAGGCTGATCTGTTGAATAGATTGCAATTCTGGAAATATGAGCTGTCTTTTAGAGGGGAGTTGAATTGAGCGAATATCAGTATTACGAATTTCTGGCCATCGACCGTCAGCTCTCGGAGCAGGAGATGGGGCATATGAGGATGCTCTCTTCCAGGGGGCGGATTACGCCGTTCAGTTTCTCCAACGAATACCATTGGGGCGACTTCAAGGGGGACCCAAAGGATCTGGTGCGGCGTTTCTACGACGCCCACGTTTATCTGGCCAACTGGGGCTCGGCGATCTTCGTGCTTCGTTTGCCTCTTGCCGCTCTGGACCGAGAGGTTGCGCGGGCTTTCGCTGTCGAAGGGTCGCTCGATGTGGAAGCGACGCCAACCCACTGGATATGCACCTGGAGCCTGGAGTCGGAGGGTGGTTTATGGCTGGATGATAGCTCCGGCTGGATGATGCGGCTCGCTCCGTTGCGTGAAGAACTGCTGCGAGGCGATCTGCGCAGTCTTTACATAGGCTGGCTGGCGGGCGTTTCCATGGGTATGGATGAGGATGCGGATGAGGAAGAGCTGGAGCCGGCGATGCCTGAAGGCCTTGCCCCGTTTACCGAGGCGCAACAGGCTCTGGCGGAGTTCCTCGGTCTGGGGGTGGATCTGCCGACAGGCGCGGGCATGGATCGGCCGGTCGCCTTGTCTGGCGAAGGGGAAGAGATCGACCTGTGGCTGGAAGCGTTGACGCGGGAAGAAATGCGGCCGCTGATGCGAAAACTCTTGACAGGCCAGGGACGGGAGGCCGAGCGCGAGGCGATAAAGCGCTTCGCCGCTTGGCGGAAAAGCTCAGCGGATGCTCCTCCCCCGGCTTCCCGGCGGACGGTAGCCGAGCTGCGGAAGCTGGAGGAAAAGGCTAAGGAGGCCCGGCTGCGGCATGAAAACAAGCGGCGCGTTCAGGAGGAGGCAAAACGGCTCAAGGAGCGCGAGGAATACCTGGCGAAGCTTGCGAAGGACTTTCCCAAGGCATGGAAAGCGGCCAACTCGAGGGCCGAGGTGGGGTCGGGAAAAGCGTACGATGAAGCCTGCCAAGCACTGATCGATCTGGCCGAGGCATATGACAGGCATGTCGACCGGCAAACTTTTGACGCGGAGTTGCGCCGGTTCATGGCCGGCCATGGTCAACGAAAAAGCCTGACGCAGCGGCTGGTCAAGGCAAGGTTGTTGAGGAACGCGTGACCCTCGCTGATGTCCTTGAATACTAGCAGCTCGATCAGTACAAAACTGACTGGACACCCTACCTGCCGTACTGGCCGTCAAGGTCTACAAAATTCAACACCCTGAAAATACAATTAAAAAACGGAATACGCCGTGGCGAAGATTGGTGGCGTTGTAGCGACAAAAGCAAAAATAGCGCCATAAGTTGAAGGCTTATGGCGCTATTGATTACTTTTAGGCTCACTCGCTCTACCAGCTGAGCTGAGATGGCTAGCTGTCTGAATATTGCAGTATTTGCTCAGGTGCCAGCAATTGGGCTAAGGTGGAAACTCATGTTGATCATAAAGCGTCTTTGGTGTTCACCTCAAAAATTGGATCTAGTCAAGCCATTACTTGCCGGCTGTGCTGGAAGTTACAGAATTAGATGCGAATTTACATTTTTATACTCATCGGATTGATTGGCTCTCATCTTTGCTGACAAGCCGGGAGGCGAAGGCGAATCTGAAAGGAAGTCACTTGCCGAGACATTTCACTGATGGTATTATACTGTTGGTATAATACCTAGAGGAAATCGCTCTGAAGCGCAGTCAATAGTGGCAGGAGGTCATGTGAAGGTAGTCAGGAACCCATTTTCAAAGACGGTAATCGGGGATGATGAGCCCCTCTGCAACCAGAAGGATCTTCTGGCGGCTCTCACCATGGAAGCGCACTCGGGCAACAACAACGTCCTTCTTGCGCCCCGCAGGGCCGGGAAAACATCGCTTGCAATGAGACTGGCCCGGGACTATCGCACCGCCGGCGGATTAGCCACCATTGCCGACTTGAGCGCCGTCCCGTCAGCAGATGCCGCTGCGGACCGCATTGCAACGGCAATCTTCGCCTCGCTGAGTGCCGATAACAAGATATTCACAAAGCTGTCGCGTCTGGTTACGGCATTTGTCCCGATCATCACCATGAACGCCGACGGATCCTTTTCCGTTTCTGCTTCCCCCTCCGGACTCGTGAAAAGCGGGATCGATAAGCTCGTTTCTGTCGTCGCGTCACTCGACAGCATATCTTCGAACTCCAAGACCCCACTCCTTGTCATCTTCGACGAATTCCAGGACCTTGCGCAGTTGACCGACAGTGTCCAGATCGAGGCAGCCCTACGCACCACTATCCAGCACCACAAGGCATCCTATTTGTTCATCGGTTCCCGCAGAAAGCTGCTGAGAGACATGTTCGAATCGCCAAAGCGTGCCTTTTATCGCGGAGCAACGACCCGGGACCTACCGTTGATCGATCCTGCTGAATTTTCCTCTTATCTGGTGGCACTCGCCGAAGCATCCGGAGCAAAATGGTCACACGAGATCGCCGACAGCATTATCGCCACAGCGGAATCCCATACTTACAGCGTGACGGCGATCGCGCACGCCCTGTTTGAAGCCACCGCGCCGAATCCGCCGAATAAAGGGGACCTCGCAGAGGCTGTAAAGACAGCGGCTATTCGGGAAACATCCCTGTTCATGTCGATTTATGAAGCTCTCTCCCCCCAAGCCCGCATGCTGCTGGAAGCCCTTGCAGCGGAACCGACCAAACACCCAATGGCAGGGGACTACATGTCGCGTCACAAGCTCACCACTGCAGGGACGGTCAGGAAATCACTGACTGCCCTGGTCAACGGTGACCATATCGCGAGCGACGAAAACGGCCTTATTAGTCTCACCGACCCGCTTATGACGCGCTGGCTCAATACGAGATGGGGCAAGCGCAGCATGTTGCGGGGACTGGTGATTCAGGCGCCCCCTGGAAACGAGTGAGGCTTTACGCACCGGCGACCACGCCTGACTTAATAGCCAACTTTATTTTTCGTGTACACCGTAATCCGGTGAGGTCTACCTTCAAAACCGCAATACGGCAACTTCAGGCAGGTCAACCCAGAATCAAGAAATGGGTCGGTTATATGCCTTTGGTGGCACTCTGACATTTCCGATTTCCGCGCGGCAGCGTCTCCAACGAGGCCGGTAGAAGATTTCTCGGGAAAGGACCCGGCCGCCCTGCAAGGGACTCTGGATTTGTTGCAGGGAGCCGGGGTGAGCGTGGTATTCCGGCCGAACATTCACCAGAAATTCGCGGTTGAATGCTTATGGCGCTATCGATTACTTTTAGCCCCTGCCTCGTTACCCTGTGACTCCGTTGCACTGTCTGGATGCCGGAGCCCGCACTTCAAAGAGCGGCTGGCCCGGCTTCATCATGGCCAGTTCGAGAGCGGCAGCTGCACGGTTTCTTTGTCGGCCGGTTTTCAGGACGTACTGAAGGTGATCCTCGGTGATCGGCTTGCCTTGGAGATGACGGAGGCCATTCGGATAACTCCCCCTGTTTTTGTTCCACCAAGCCGTGATCCGTTCAAAACTCGGACAGGGAAGCTCTTCGTACGGGTCCATCGCAACATTGCCGTCTTCCGGGTCATCGTTTGGAACTGCATCATAGCCTTCAGGTCCCGCCCCTTCCATTTCTGCAACCGCGATATCGACACCGGTTATCATGCTGAATGCGTCACCGGCTAGACGTGCCAAATCCATATTTTGCATCTGTTCCAGAAGCCAAGGGACGAGTACGCTGTCGCCAATTATGCCGGTGCCAATAACTGCTAATCGGATCGTGTCGGCGCTTAGTGAAAGTTCTTTGTGCCAGGACAGGGCGGTTCTCCGTTCCATCCGCCGAAATGCCATGTGCAGGGCTCTCTCGCTAAACGAAGAGTGCCGCATGTCGAAACCTTTCAACACTTCGACCGCTTCCGGATCACCTGCAAGGGCTGCGGACCATGCAGCTGAGAAGCGCACCGCATCATCCTCTGCTGTGAAGTAGCTTTGGAGGCTGAAATGATCGACCTTATTCCTCCTCCCCAATTCCCCGTAAGCACGAAGTGCACGGGCCTTTAGTAACGGGAAGGGATCGGAAGCGGCATCGTCGAGAAAATGTCCGGGATCGCGGCGGTGAATGGTGCTTGCCGCTATGCCGATGTACCGGAGAAGTGGCGGTTCGGCAGTGAGAAATCTCTTTATGTGAGGGCTCGGCCTCGTCATAAGGCAGCCAGCCAAGGGCGGAGACCATGCCTTTGTATGCATTGATGTCCGTGCCTCCCTTGTCGAGCGGATAGGCAATGCGGTCTCTGTCACCGCTTTTGAAAGCCAGAAAAGATGTAGTAAAATAGGCACCCGCATCCCCATGCCGGAGGGATTTTCTGGATATTTCCCAACCAGCCTCACCGGCACGACAAAGCCCGTCCAGATTAGCTTCGATACGTTCATCATGTCGTTTCAGGTCTTGAAGGGCGGTGTGCGGCGCCTTTATCAAGCCTGCGCGGATTAACCACAGGAAGGAAGCGTCATCGCTGTGCTGCTCGATGACAGCAGGCACGACAGCCGGACTCTTTTCGTACTCATCGGGAGCCAGCGCGTTGATGCCTGAATAATTTCCTGCTTGAAGGCAAAGTATGCGTCTGGCGCCGTCATCATCAGATGTAGCCAGCGCAATGGTCGCCGGAGGCAATGCACCCGACATGATGTCTATGGCCGTAGCAAGAAGCACGGCCCCCATGGCGGCGCCGCAGTCTCCGGTGCAGTCGGCCGGGTGCTTTAGCTCGCGTACCTTATCGTCGATCGGAAAGGTCCTTGCCGCGGTGATCGCCCATTCATTGGCTCGCGCCCGCTCGCCGTTCAGGTCGGCGATCACCATATCAATCTCCTCTCCTTTACCTGGAAGTACGGAAAAGGTTTCTTCAAAAGCGTTTCTCAACCCTCTGGCGACTGAAGGGGCCTTGCCGGTCCAAGGATGAGGCTCGGCATCCCGTCCCCAGGCGCTGATGTATGCAAGAATGCCGGCATTGCGCCTTATTGCATGCGACTCCAACTCAAGCAGGAAGACACCGGCAGCCTCACCGGCGACGAGACCTTCCGGGTTGGTTCCGCTCTTCAAGCGGTTGGAGGCGGACAACGTCTCAAGGAGGGGGCATCGCAAAGGGAATCGACACACCCAATAATAACCATCGGGGCTGTTCCATTACGAAGATCTGCAGTAGCCTGAATGATGTTTTCAAAGAACAGACAGCGCCCCAAAGCAGAGTCCACAACATCATTTGCCCGAATGGCTGGAACAGGCAGTTCAGGCACGGAGGTCTTCAGAAGGTTTATCATGTTCCCGCTGTCAGGCTCGATGCGGCTGTCAAGGAGCCAAAGGGCCTTATCCAGGAAGCCCTGGAGAAGCCCATCGGTGCATTCGCGAATAGCCGGGGCCAGCAATGCGACAGCTCGGTCTGCACCGTGCACATGCCGCCCAACGGCATGCTCGGGCAAGCGGGCAATCTTGGCACCGCTCAGCTCGGTGCCGTATTCGTTGCCGTTCACCGTCACGGTTTCGTGCTCAGAAAAGTTGGCAATACCGCTACGGATAGCTGCCAGGGAGCTCGGCGCGCTCAATCCCAGTGAAGTCACCAGCCCAATGCCGGTTATCGCTATACGTTCGACGCCGGTTTGGTTCTTATTCATGATTTCTTCCGCTCGAACATAGGCTTCATTGAATCGAGTACCGCATCCCAGATTTTCAGCTTCTCATGCAGATTGCCGTCGGGCGATTCCATTTCAATGCGTGTCGTGGGATATTCCCCTGAATCGTCCTTGCCGTTGAATTGCCAGGTGAAGACCAGGTCCTTACGCTGTCCTTCCCTTACCCTGAGAACCGCTTCTTCGCCAGGCATTCCTGCCACTTCACGTTCCCGCAGCCTGATTTTGGAAATACCGCCGCCTGGTGAGATAAGAGCGACTGCAAGCATGGCTCTGGTCCCTTTTATTAGGCTCATGGTTTCTATCTCTTTCGTGAAATCCGTTTCCATCTCGATCAACAGGGTGAGCTTAAGTGGGTGACCCTCGAAGCGCGCAATTGATTCTTCCTGCCCTGCATAGGGAAGATTAATAGCACCATGCTCCAAGTAAAAGCGGTTGCCCGGTTGTCGTCCTTTCAAGTTATGGAGGTCCAGAGGTTGGAAAGCTTTGGCAATATTTTCATAGTTCGGAATTGTTTTAGAGTGTTCGATTTCCTTTTCAACGACAATATCGTCAGTTTTTAGCCACAGACCGACTGGTCCTGCGTCCATCAAAAGAGACCATCGTGCGCCATGACGGTCAAAGCTGTCATTGTAGTAAAATATCCCCTTGGCCCATTTGCCAACGGCAGGGAACTCATGCACTTTGATAATCACCCTATCCTTACCATCTGGTGGCGGAAGCTTTTTAACCTCCGCCATAAACCGATCCCATTCAGCTTTTCGTGCTTGCTCGGGATTTAGACTCTGGGGCCATTCCATTTCTTGGATATCGGCATATCTTAGCTTTGATGATCGTATCTTCTGTTTCATAAGTGCAGGGACTGCTATAGAAAAACGGCCTAAGTAGTATGTTTGCATTGCCTCTCTTGCTCCCTTTTTCGAAGAAGTTTCATACTTCAATTGCTCAATGGACGCCCAGGTGAAAAAAATAAAAACAATTATCCAAAATGGGTTGAGTCTGTTGATTATGGACGCCATTACCTCCTCCAGATTCATCGGGCAGATGCCACCTCACCCTCTCTGATCCGCTTGAGAGCAAGGTTCCTTACAGCTTTGAAGATATAATCGATTGCGTTTGCGTCTCCAAACGCTTCCTGATGTTCAACACCGTCCAACTTATGACTGTTCAGCACTGCTGTCAGTGCATTGCCTGAAGAGTCCGGGACCGTGCCGTCTCCTCCACCTTGGTAGTCGCCCGGACGTGACATGTTTATGAGACGAGTTGTAGCAACGAGCGGTGGTTTTATCTCCTGATCTTTGTTGTCCACATACATGATACTGGCGCCTCTGGCAGATGACTTGTGACGAGGCTCTGTTGTTTCCATGACCGCTGGGTATCCAAAATCTGAAGGCATCTCGTAGTGCAGAAAGGATAAATCCCCTCGGGAGAAGCTAATTTTGTCCACAGTATTAAGGCTACCGGAATAGAATTGATAGGTGTTCTTGTGGGAAAAAGTCTGGAGGCTCAGGTGGAATTTCTCAGCTTTTTCTATGCACTTGATATATCGCTCCCAAGCATGCTTACGATTTACAAACGGATTAATAGGCGGGCTCCGCTTGTCCAATGGGGCCAGCCAGCCCGGGTTTATCAGCCGCCAAAACTGGTCAGTCACCTTGTAGATCTCTTCGTAAGGGTTGCCATGCCGAGGAAACACGAACTCTTTCCCTTCTTTCCCCGGAACGCGTAGCCACCCGTATTCGTCTTTGTTGTCCGTATAGTGCTGATTGGGCAGCAACTCCAGGCCGCCCGGAGCGTTGCCCAAAATGCAGGTAACCTCCTCGCCGTTTGTCCCCAACACCCAGGCCGATGCCTTGCTTGACAGCCCTTTGAACGTGCCTTGCTCGGTCCTCTCAAAACCTGCCTTCATCCGCCAGTATGCCGCTGCCGCACCCGTGACCGGTTGCACGCCGTGTATCACCCCCAGGACATTTTTTTCGGCTTCATGTATCTTACACGCGGAGCGGCAAACGAGCCCACCCATGGAATGGCTGACAAGGATGACATGTTTGCACAGTCGGCCTTTGGATTTGTACCATGCAATGACTTTGGCAATTTTCCCCGCCAGCTTTTCTGTACGAATCGGTTTGAACATGTCCGGCCAGTCTATGTCGATATAGTTTATCGATTCCATCTCTGTCCCTCATTCGAAGGTTTCCTCTTCAAGGTTGAAGTCATCGAAAATGACCTCGTACTCTCCATCCGGTTGGTCGCATAGGTGCAACGCACCGACATAACCTGCGCTCTCGTGCTTGTGTGTTTCGGGGCCGCTTACCTCATGGAGCGTTTGAAATACTGGCTGAGATATCCTGCCGGAGGCGACATCCGGGTGCAGGTTCATAAAGGCTATCGGCAAGGGGTGTTTGCCTTCCAGTCCCTCGGCTTTTACATTGGGCTGCATCAGGGGTGCCGGTGGGGTGTTGCCTTTGTTGCTGGTCATGGGGTCGAGCCGGCGGCAGACGTTGCGGCCTTCGATTTTTACATCGAAGATGACATACCCTGTCCTCAGGCGATTGATGCAATCTAAAAAGGTTCGGGGGGTTGTCCCCCTATGGGCAGAACCCTCTTTCTATCATCCATTGTGCGTTACCTTTTGGCCCTTTATAGTCAAGTTCTTTGCGCTTTTTCGAAATGTAGTACTGCTTCATGGGTGAAAAAAACTCCCACCCCCTGCAGGGAAGAACTAAAAAATCACGGAGGATTAGTACCATATGACTGGGATTGCTTCAGATGGGTCGATGCTGCATTGGAATGGTATAATGTCAAGAGGGTTTGGGTCTACCGGATTTAGGCAGATGACGGGGAACTTACAACGGTATGTTCAAGTCTGCCGGGGGGAGTGGCATGTACAGTTGGGGCCCTTGCAGCACCGAAAACAAAAATAGCGGCATAAGTCCGAAGACCTGTGCCGCTATTGATTGCTTTTACGCTCACTCGCCCTGCCAACTGAGCTGAGATGGCATGTTGAGGCTATACTTCTGTATAACCAGTAGACTGAAGCAGATTTGTCCTGCGTGAGGAGTTGGGTCGATGCAAAGTTGAAGGCCAGTTCCCCATAAAGCCTTTAAGCCCCGGACTGGCTACCGCTTCGCCAGGCCGGCCAAGAGCGCCCCCAACCCGGAGATAACTTGATTCAGCACGTCCGGCTGAGGCAAGGGGATCTTAAGGTAGGTGCTTCCAGTGGTCTCGTCTCTGCCGATCAGCGAACTCACCCCCTGTTCGAGCGCGTCCCTCCCCGTTGTGCCGGTATCGGAGTCGGCGGGCTGCGAAATTGCCCGGCTCAGATTCATCAGAAACTGCGCTCCTCCGGTCAGCAGGGTGTTCAGGGCTGCCACGCCCGAGCTGTCGGGGTTGCCGGCACCTCCAGCTTTCTCGCTGGTTGCCTCTTTTTCCGCTTTTTGCTCGTCCAGCGCAACCTCAATCCTTTCCAGCTTCTCCTGCCCGGGATCGGGTCTCTCCAGCGCGTCCACCACCTGCTCAACGGCATTCATGTATTTTTCCATCCCGGACGCGCCGATGGTAACGCTGTCGCTGCCATCCTCGTCCAGGGCACTGGAGGCCAAGGAGCTCTTGAAGCGCAGCAGGTCGAGGATGCGCTCCTCAATGGAGGAGCGGCTGACAAAGTTCACCACGCGGACCGTCTTCCCCTGACCCATCCTGTGCACGCGGCCGATCCTCTGCTCCAGGATGGCGGGATTCCAGGGTATGTCCATGTTGATCACCACGGAGCCGCTTTGCAGGTTGAGCCCCACACCGCCCGCATCGGTGGAGAGGAACACCCGGCAGGACGGGTCTTCCTTGAACCGCGTCATCAGGGCCTTGCGGCTCTTGGAGGGGACCCCGCCATTCAGGTGCACGAAGCCGATGCCGCTTTCCACCAAAAGCTTTGCCACCAGTTCGGTCATCCTGAGCCACTGGCTGAAAACCACGACCTTTTCGCCGCCTTCGACAACCAGCTCCTTCAACAGCGCGTCCAGTTCCTCCAGTTTCGGCCCGTGGACCGTAGCCCTGTCCACAAGATAGGTGTTGTCGGCGGACATGCGCATATAGGCCAAGGCGCACTGCATCCTTTTCTGGTCGGCATCGCAGAGAAACTTGTAGCGGCGCCACTTCGCCACCAGCTTCGCCACGATCTCGCCGTTATCGTCGTGTATCTCCTGCTGCTCCGGCGTCATGGGGACCAGGAAATTCTTGTCGATACGGGAAGGCAGCTGCTTCAGCACCTGCTCCTTCCGGCGGCGCAGCATCACCCCCTTGAGCGAGCCGCGCACCTCGTCCAGCCGCTGATAGCCGGTAAGTTTCCCCCCCTCGTCGACCACCCGGTGCTTGTGCACGAAACGGTACAGAGGGCCCAAGTGATGGCGGTCGACGAATTCCACGATGGAATGCAGCTCCTCGATCCGGTTCTCGATAGGAGTACCGGTAAGCACTATGGCAAAGGGCGACTCCAGCGACTTTACCGACTGTGCGGTGCGGGTCTTCCAGTTCTTGATGCGCTGCGCCTCGTCGAGAACGATCAGGTCCGGTGCCCACTCCCGGATGGAATCGGAATCCCGCGCCACCAGTTCGTAGTTCACGAGCTTATAGAAGGATGGCGCCTGGTAGAGCTGCCGCCTCTGGTGATTGAGCCCTTCGATCACCTGCGCCGTGCGTCCGGTGAATTTTTCGATCTCGGACTGCCACTGGTATTTAAGGGAGGTGGGGGAGACGACGAGTACCCGCTCGACTCCGAAAAGCTCCGCCATCAGCTCCGCTGCGGCTATGGTCTGGATGGTCTTTCCCAGCCCCATGTCGTCCCCGATCAGGCAGCGCCCGGCACGCACCGCGAACAGCGCGCCCTCTCGCTGATAGGGATAGAGCGCTGTTTTCAATACGGTGTCGAATAACGGGCTGGCGATACCCTCGCCGAGGCGGGCCTCCACGATGGACAGACGATGTGCCGCGTCCTGATGCTCGGCGATGAAGGCCATGACGTCGTCGTAGCAGCGTACCTCGTGGACTTCTCCGTCGGGAAGCCCCTCCAGAAATGCGGGGAATTCAAGGGTCTTTCGCTCCTTCAGCACGCCGTTCGCATCGAAAAACCTGCCGGCCAGCGCCACAAGAGGCGCCGGAGCACCCGCTCCCGCCTTGAAACGGACCTCCCGCTTCACCCCGTAACTCAGGTACACCTCGGAATAGGGCGGCTGATATCCCTTGCGCAACGCCGCCTTGGCGCCGCGTCTCCGGACGAGCCGTGCCAGGACGAACTCGATGTGCTTGCAGCTTCCCAGAGTATTGACCAGGTAGTCGGGACAGGAGCAGTAATTCGACCCCGGCGCCGCACCGCGGATGGCGATCCGGTAGGTTTTTCCCGACATGGGGTTGGAAAGGGAAAATTCGGAAAAAATCGGGTGGCCGCCCCTGTTTTCCAGGATGAATTCCTGCTGCTCGCCAAACTGCCTGCGCAGCCCAAGCTGCCACTCCTCCAGAGTCATCTCCTCCGGCTGATGGGTGCGGGATAGTTTCGCGGCGGTCCCTTTCGCTAATTTGTCCCTCTGCGAGTTTCTCCCGGTGGCGGGGGCCTTTTCGGATCGTTTCATGGCTTCCTTCCTATGGCGTCTGGAGTTTCCTCGTTATTTTTCACGGCAGATTAAAATAAGCGGGAAATAAAGTCAAAGAAAAGAACGGCGGCATCCCGGCCGCTTCGGCGGGCGGCAGGGTCTGAAGAGTTCCGGGGAGCAAGGCGAGGGTTCCAGCCTGTTCTTCGCCCGTTTCCCCCTGGAATGATTTCTTTGCCGTCTGGAACCCGGCTGCGTCTTGCAGCGCGGAAGAAAGCATCATGCGACTCGAAAACCCAAATATTGCGTGTGAACTTTTGAAAAGCGTGTTTTCCAGCCATACCAACGCCTAACCCCACTGCCTCGTCACCCTGTGAGCCCGTTACACTGTCTGGATGCCGGAGCCCGCACTTCAAAGAGCGGCTGGCCCGGCTTCATCATGGCCAGTTCGAGAGCGGCAGCTGCACGGCTTCTTTGTCGGCCGGTTTTCAGGACGTACTGAAGGTGATCCTCGGTGATCGGCTTGCCTTGGAGATGACGGAGGCCATTTGGATAACTCCCCCTGTTTTTGTTCCACCAAGCCGTGATCTGTTCAAAATTCGGCCCTGAAAGGTTTTCTTGTCGCCTTGGGGTGCGTTGCCGTTGAGGGGTCAGGCTCGTCCGTTACCTTTGAAAAAAACGGGAAACGGGCATACTTCCACCGCCCTTACCCCCAAAAAGATGCGTTGAGGTACAGGGTGACAGATGCTAGACATTTTCTCGAAGCCATCGGAGCAAAGCCATGAACGCCATGAAATACAAAGGATATGCCGCCCGTGTTGAGTTTGACGCCGACGACCGGATATTTGTCGGACATCTAGCAGGGATACGCGATATCGTGGGGTTTCACGGGGCCTCTGTCATAGAGCTGGAAACCGCTTTCCATGAAGCGGTGGATGATTACCTTGCCGCCTGCGCCAAGTTGGGGCAACCACCGCACGCTCCAGCTTCAGGAAAGGTGTTTCTGCGAGTCCCCCCCGAAGTTCATTCCGCTGTGATCATGGCCGCCGAGAGTGAGGGCAAAAGCCTTAACCAATGGGCCGCTCAAGTTTTGGCCGAGGCAGCGCACCTGACCTGCCAGATTCCAACCAAAGGCAGGATACTCCGGTCAACCGGATGAAAAGTGCGGACCCTTTCCAACTTCCTTGCCCGTTTCCTCCCGGGAAGACTCCTTTACCGTCTAGGCCATTCCCGGTTCCGAGAACAGTCCATTCTAAAGACGATGCTCTCTCCCACCAGAACAGCTTTATGCCCCCGCGCTAGGTTTGGGGAGGGTATGCGCTGTTCTACACGATAGCGGTTCCCTTCGACCACTGAAGCCGGCTGGTGCCTTGTAGTGTACATTCGATAATTAAAACGAGTGCATAACACACTCACCTAGCTCGCTGTTGGCCCGATTTTTCTATAGCTGCAACTGACGATACCACCCAAATTATAATCATGAATCCGGTAACTTATCGCCTGATCCTACCCCGCCCCATAGAACTTCCATTATTGTTGGCGCAGATATGGCATAAAAATTCGTTTAATTTCTGAATACTCACTTAAAGTCAGAAATCTCAGTCTTTTAATTCATATTTTGTAATTATCGGACAATAATCTTTGACCTGCAATGCATTGATTGTTGGCATCGTAAATACGATGTGCGCTCTATGAGCACACGGGAGAGATGATGACTCAGTCCGCTGCTCCGGACATTGTCGTGTATATCTGCTGCAACTGCATTGCCCAGAGCGTGCGCCTGCCGCGCCAGTGGCGGCAGGACGGCGCGCAGGTGCTGGTGCGGGAGGTGCCGTGCAGCGGCAAAATGGACGGACAGTACCTCTTTCACGCCTTTGAGGGGGGAAGCCGCGGTCTTTGCGTGGTCGCCTGCCCCAAGGGGGAGTGCCATCTGGCGCAGGGGAACTACCGGGCTGAGATTCGCGTCCGGACCATCCAGCAGCTGCTTTCCGAGATCGGTCTCGAAGTGGAGCGGGTAGAACTGCTGCACTTCTCACCGAGCGATCAGCCGGAGCGCCTGGAGCCCCTGGTCCGGGACGCGGTGCAGCGGGTCTCCTCTTTGGGAGCGGTATCACCCCCGGCCGCGGGGTAGCAGAAGCGAGGTGGAATTTTTGGTGGGCGTGGCCCACCCTACGGCTGATCTTCAGGCACGGCGGCAATACTCCTACTATAAATCGGACACGATACTACTATCGGTCCGCATCAGGCGGGTGTCATGGCAGCAGAAAAAACGCAACTCCATAATCGAATCGAATCCGGAAAACAGCTCCTTCTCGCGGAATCGTCGCCCCCCAAGGGAGCCGATCCCGCAGCGCTGCGCGACTTAGCCAGAACTCTTGCCGGCAAGGTGCATGCCCTGGGTGTCAGCGACAACCGGGACGGGGTGCACATGTCGGCGCTGGCGGCGGCGGCGCTGATCGGCGCCGAGGGGATCGAGCCGATCGTACACATGACGACCCGGGACAGAAACCGTATCGCCCTGGCTTCCGACTGCCTGGGCGCGCAGGCCATGGGGATCCGCAATCTGCTCTGCACAACGGGAACCCATCAGACCCTGGGCCCTTGCCGGAGCGCGAAAAACGTCTTCGACGTCGATTCGATACAGCTGCTGGGGATCTGCAACTCCCTAGGCGTTGACGCCTCGCCGCTCGGGGAGGACTCCTTCGAGGGCGCCGGCCCGCTATGTCTCGGCTCGACCGCCTCCCCGTTCGCGGACCCGCGCGAGATGCAGGTGATCCGGCTGGCCAAGGCCGTCGCCGCCGGCTCGCGGTTCGTCATCACGCAACCGGTCTTCGACCTAGAACGCTTCGCTCTCTGGTGGGAAGAGGTGACCAAACGCGGCCTGCATGAAAAGGTGGCCATTATCGCGGGAATCAGGCCGCTTGCGGATGCCGATCACGCCCTGGCCTACGCAGCCAAACGCCCGAGTCCGATGATCCCCGCTGCGGCATTGGAGCGCATATCTGCTGCGGGCGATAAAAAGGGACAGCGGGCCGCGGGGATCGAGATTGCCGTTGAGACGGTCCAGCGTCTGGCAGGACTTAAGGGATTGCGCGGCTTCGAGCTCCGCGTCGACGGGGAAGTCGACATCGCCATGGAGTTGTTAGAGAAATCGGGACTGAGGATAGACTAGCCGTGCCTGATAAATACCACATCCATACGGAACTGGCCCCGCACCGTTTCAGACCGGTGGGGAAGTTCGGCATAGTCGACTGGCGCGAGGACTGCGCGAGCTGCCACAACTGCGTGAAGCGCGCCTGCGCCTACGGCTTTTACCGCGAAGAGGCCGACACGCTACGCGACGAGATCGGTTACCTGGATTACATCTATCAGTGCAAGGGGTGCCTGAGCTGCGTCCAGGACTGCACCAAGGGGATCCTGACCCGGGTGGTGAATCCGGAATACAACCGCATGGGCGACGCCTATTACACCCCCGCCATCATCCTTGCCACCTGGTTCCAGGCGGAGACCGGCCGCGTGCCCGTCTCGGGCGCCGGCTACGGAGGGCCGTTCACCGGAACCGGCTTCGATTCGATCTGGACCGACATGTCCGAGATCGTGCGTCCCACCCGGGACGGCATCCACGGGCGGGAGTACATCAACACCAGCGTCGACATCGGCCGCAAAAACGATCATTTGATCTTCGAAAACGGAGAGTTGATCGCCTCGCCTCCCTTGCTGGTATCCCCCCTGCCGATCATTTTCGAGGCCGTTCCGGAGAGATGGCTGCGCGAGCCGGTCCAGGAAGTCGTTTCCCGGGCGGCCAGACAGCTGGAGCTATTTTCGGTGGTCCGAGGGGGCGCGATTCCCGACGGCCTCTCGATCGCAAATGACAACATCATCCCGCTGCTCGACAATTTTGAATCTCTTTCGGCCGGTGCCTTTGCTTCGGCTGGGATGATCATGGTCCCGGACCGCCCGCTGATCGGCGCGGTCATCTCCACCCTGAAGGAGAAGAATCCGGAGCAGATCGTGGCGGTCCGCATGGAGGCTGCACCGGACAGCGCCCGGCGGGCGGTCGAACTTGCCGGCAAGGGGATAGAGGTGCTGCACCTGCTCTTTGACTCCCACGGCCGGGAGAAGGCCTCCGCCAAGCCGCGCCACGCGCGGGACGTGATCCGAGAGGTTCACTGTGCCCTGGTCAAGGGGGGGATGCGGGACCAGATAACGCTGATCGTCTCCGGAGGGATAGCCCTCCCTGAGCATATGGCCAAGGCGATCATCTGCGGCGCGGACCTGGTGGCAATCGACATTCCGCTCATGATCGCCCTTGAGTGCCGGATGTGCGGCGAGTGCGATCGCGGAGAGCGCTGTCAGATCGAGCTTGAAGAGATCGACCCCCGGTTCGCCAGGGAGCGGATCATCAACCTGATGGGGGCCTGGCATTCGCAGCTGCTCGAACTGATGGGAGCCATGGGAATCCGCGAGGTGCGGCGCCTGCGCGGCGAGGTGGGCCGCTGCATGTTCTTCGAGGACCTGGAGCGGGAAATTTTCGCACCTCTTTTCGGCAAGCGCAAAGCGGGGAGCGTGTCGATATGAGCACCGCGATGATCGATAAGACCGAATCAGGCGCCGCGACCGAGGAATTCCTGGACCGGCCGGATTTCGCGCGGGTGACCCGCGAGGTGCGCCCCGCCCTGCCGCGCTACCGAAACGAACTGGGCCCGTTCAGGGTCCATCGCTCCTCCGCCTGCAAGCAGTGCGGCCGCTGCGCGGAACTCTGCCGCCACGGAGTTCACACCCGGCCGGAGGGGTACCGGCTCATGGTCCGCCCCTTCGATTACCGCTGCACAGGTCACGAATGTGAAAAGACAGACGCCTGCTGCCTGCAGGGCTGCCCGCAGCAGGCGCTCTCCCTCACCGTTAATCCCGCCTTCGAGACCATCGGCGACTGCCGCTGGACCCCGGAGCTGATCGCGAGCACCTGGCGCATGGCCGAGACCGGGCAGGCGCCGGAACCGGGGGGTGAATGCGAGATCGGCGGCAGCGGTGGCGGCTTCGACCGGATCCGCCTTAAATTTGCAGCGTCTCCCCCCGAAGGGCTCCGCCGCGAGGAGATCGGCACCGAGGTGCTTCTCAACCGGAGAAACGACGCACGCCAGCGGCTGAAGATCGACGTCCCCTGGTACGGCGGCGGCATGTCGTTCGGCTCGACCAGCATCAATACCATCCTGAGCCGGGCCCGCGTGGTGACGGCGTTCAACACACTCACCTGCACCGGCGAGGGTGGCTACGTGGACCGGCTGATCCCGTACGCCGACCATATCATCACCCAGGTGGCGACGGGGCTTTTCGGGGTGCGCGAGGAGACCATCCAGCGCGCGCCGATGGTGGAATTCAAGTACGCCCAGGGGGCCAAGCCGGGGCTCGGGGGGCATCTTCTGGGCGACAAGGTGACCCCGCCCGTGGCGGCCATGCGCGAAGCGGTGGTCGGCGTTCCCCTGTTCAGCCCGTTTCCCTTCCACAGCGTCTACTCCATCGAGGACCACCAAAAGCATATCGACTGGATCGCCCACGTGAACCCCAAGGCGCTGATCTCCGCCAAGGTCTCGACGCCGGCGGATGTGGACATGGTGGCGGTCGGCTCCTATTACGCGGGGGTCCATATCGTACACCTGGACGGGAGTTACGGCGGCACCGGCGCGGCGCCCAACATCGCCAAGAAAAACATTGCGATGCCGATCGAATACGGCATCAGCCGGGTGCACCGCTTCCTGGTCGCCGAGGGTATCCGTGAGGCGGTCACCGTCATCGCCAGCGGCGGGATCCGGAACCCCTACGACATAGCCAAGGCGATCGCGCTCGGGGCGGACGGCGTGGTCATCGGCACCTCAGAGCTGATCGCGCTGGGATGCATCCGGTGCGGCAACTGCGAGAGCGGCTGCGGCTGCCCGCGCGGCATCACGACGACGGCAGTCGGCTACTGCGACAAGATAGCCATCGATTGGGGCACCCAGCGCCTGGTCAACCTGTACAGCGTCTGGCGGGAGATGCTGGTTGATATCCTGTTTCGCCTGGGAGTCGAGTCGGTGGCGGCCCTGCGCGGCCGGTCCGATCTGCTCTACCATCTGGACTACGAAGCTGAAGAGTAAGGAACTCTCCATTGGCGAAGGGGGCGGGGGACATTTAGCGGATTGAGCCATCCGTAGGGTGGGCCCTGCCCACCGTTTAGATGAGGTTTTGGTGGGCAAGGCCCACCCTACGGGCTGAAGGGTGAACCGAACTCTCCCCCCTTTGCAAAGGGGGGCGGGGGGGGATTTGACTCTGGCAGACGAAAGCAAAAACAGCCTTGCACCCTCCCCCAGCCCCTCCCATCGAAGGGAGGGGGGCTAGATGGCTGCAGATTACCACCAATAAGAATCATTTGCACCGGGCGCCCTATGAAAAGCCGAACTGAAAACTCCTTTGATCAAGCCCGGGCCCTGCTCCGGTCGCGCGCGCAATTCCGCCCGGAAGGGGAGTGGCTGCGCGAGGATATGGAAGCCGAAGGTGGCTGCGGCGTCACCGGGTTCGCCTGCTCCATTCCGGTCGGCGGCCGGCACATCTATGAGCCGTCCAAGCAGATGCGCAACCGCGGCAACGGCAAGGGGGGCGGCATCGCGGCCTGCGGTCTGGTCGCGGAGGACCTGGGAGTCGCCCCCGAGATCCTGAAGGAGGACTACATCCTCCAGATAGCGCTCCTCGATCCCTCGGTTCGGGGCGAGGTGGAACGCAAGTACGTGGAACCGTATTTCGAGATCGATCACGGCGGCATCATCCCGACGGTGGACGACTACCGGGAGATCCCTCTGCTGGAGATCCGCCCTCCCGATGTGGCCCGATACTTCGTCCGCCCCAAGCCGCAGGCGCTGAGGAAGTTCGCGGCCGACCAGGGGCTGCAGGCTCTCGGCGCCCGGGACCTGGCGGACGAGTTCGTGAGCCAGAACTCGCTGCGCCTGAACACGGAATACTACGCTTCGCTGGGCGAGAAGCGGGCCTTCGTCATGTCGCATGCCAAGAACCTGATCATCCTGAAGATCGTGGGCTTCGCCGAGGCCGCGGTTCAGTACTACCGGATGTCCGACACGCGGGCCCACGTCTGGATCGCCCACCAGCGCTTCCCGACCAAGGGGCGGGTCTGGCATCCCGGCGGAGCGCACCCCTTCATCGGGCTGAACGAGGCGCTGGTCCACAACGGGGACTTCGCCAACTACCACTCGGTCTGCGAGTACCTGGCCCAGCGCAACATCTTCCCGCAGTTCCTGACCGACACCGAGGTGTCGATCCAGCTCTTCGATCTCTGGAACCGGGTCTACAAATACCCGCTGGAATACATCATCGAGGCGCTGGCACCGACCACCGAGTTCGACTTCGACAAGCTGCCGGCCGAGAAGCGCCGCATCTATCGCCAGATCCAGGCGATGCACATGCACGGCTCTCCCGACGGCCCCTGGTTCTTCATCATCGCCAGAAGCCTGGTCGAGAGCGGGGCTTTCCAGCTGATCGGGATCACCGACACCGCCATGCTACGGCCCCAGGTCTTCGCGCTGCAGGAAGGGGAGGTCTCCATCGGCCTGATCTGCTCCGAGAAACAGGCGATCGATGCCACCCTGGCGAGCCTGGCGAGCGAGGACAAGCGCTTCACTCCCATCGCGGACAAATACTGGAACGCGCGCGGCGGCAGCCATACCGATGGAGGGTCGTTCGTATTCACCGTCTCGCCTGCCGACGGGGCGAAGGACGGCGGCGCCGGAAAATATGCCATGACCATCGCCGACAAATTCGGCAAACCGGTCACCATAGCCAAACAGCAGGCACATTGCGACCTTAGCGCCGCGCTGGTCCGGCCGGCGGATGTCGACAAGGAGATGGAGCTGATCGCCCGGGCGGTTCGGGAACAGGCGCCGCGGCTTTTGTCTGATCATCTGAAGAGCGTGATGGCCGGGGTGGATTATGACCGGCTGCGCTGGTTCTCGGCCCGGATCGCCGAGGCCACCAAACTGGAAGCTCCCGCCGTGGGGATCGAGGCGCTGACGCTGCTCATCGATCACCACTACCAGGTCGGGCGGAAGAAGCGCAGCTCCGTGCTCACCATCTTCCGGGGCGCCCTGGAGGAGATTTTCACCGCTCAGCCGCTCTGCGACGAGCCAGGCGAAGGGAGCTACCGGCGGGTCACTTGGGAATCGCGCGACCGGCTGCGTGCGCCTGCCGGGGCGGAAAAGACCCTCCTCATCAATGCCCGCGGCTTCAAACCGGAGGGGGCCGACTGCGATGCGACCCTGGCGGTGCGGGCCTATCGTCTCGGGTGGAGACACCTGGTTCACTACAACAGCCGCGGCACACGCTTTCACGCCGCCGGCTTCGGTCCCAAGACGGACGGCCTGCGCGTCGACTGCTACGACAATGCCGGCGATTACCTCGCCTCGGGAATGGACGGTCTCGAGGCGTACATGCACGGCAACGCCCAGGACCAGCTCGGCCAGATCACCAAGCGCGGCAAGCTCGTGATCTACGGCGACGTGGGACAGACCTTCCTCTACGGAGCCAAGGGGGGAGAGTGCTACGTCATGGGCAATGCCGCGGGACGCCCCATGATCAACGCTGTGGGCCGGCCCCGGGTCATCATCAACGGGACCGCCCTCGACTTCCTGGCCGAGTCGTTCATGGCCGGCAATCCTCACGAGGGGGGGGGCTTCGCCATCGTGAACGGCATGAAACACGACGAGGAGGGGAACCTGGTGGCGCTCGACTCTCCCTATCCGGGTAGCAACCTGCTTTCCCTTGCCTCCGGCGGCGCCATCTTCATCCGCGACCCCCACAAGAAGCTGGCGGACGAGCAGCTGAACGGCGGGGTGTACCGTCGCCTCACCAAGACCGACTGGAAGCTGATACTCCCCTATCTCAGGGAGAACGAAAGACTGTTCGACATTCAGATCGAGCGCGATCTGCTCACCGTGGACAAGGTCGTGTGCCTCCCCGGCGAGGTATACCGGAAGGTGATCCCGACCAAGGACGCCGAAATCGAGACGGACATGGAAGGTATGGATGAGTGCAATGCCTGATACCTTAGAATGGCAAACCGGCAGCTTTTTGAAGGACGTGGAGCGCCGCAGCGGGACGCCGGTCGGCGCCTGTTTCCAGTGCCACAAGTGCTCGACCGGCTGCCCGATCGCCCCCGACATGGACCTCCTGTCGAGCCAGGTGATGCGCATGATCCACCTGGGGCAGGAAGGCTCGGTACTGGAATCCCGGGCCATCTGGCTCTGCGCTTCCTGCGAGGCCTGCACCACCCGCTGCCCGATGCAGATCGACGTGGCCGCGGTCATGGACAGCCTGCGCATGATGGCCGTGGAGCGCAAGGTCGAACTGGGCGACCCCCGGGGGGAGCAGTTCAACCGCTCGTTCCTGCAGAGCGTCTGCCGACACGGCCGCGTCTTCGAGCTGGGGATGATGGTCGCCTACAAGATCCGCAGCCGCGACTTCTGGACCGACGCGGAAAAGAGCGGGAAGATGTTCTCGAAAGGGAAGCTCTCGCTGCTGCCCAAGAGAAGCGGCAGCGCGTGGGAGGTGGCCCGGCTCTTCAGGCGGGCCGAGGAAGAGGAGAAAAAGCGATGACTGTCGGGACTCGTTACGCTTTTTTCCCCGGCTGCAGCCTGGAGTCGACCGGGTGGGACTTGGACCGCTCCACGCGGGCGATCTGCCGCGCCCTGGGGATCGAACTGGTCGATATCCCCGACTGGGTCTGCTGCGGATCGACGCCGGCCCACACCAGCAATGCCACCTTGAGCGTGGCACTGCCGGTGATGAATCTGCTGAAGGCCCGGGAGTTGGGGTTGCCGGTACTGACCGCGTGCGCCTCGTGCTATGCCCGGTTGCGCACCGCCAACGATACCGTGCAGGACGACCCCGAAGAGCGGGCCCGTGCCGAGCGGGTCACCGGAAAGCCGTACCACGGCGGGGTCGTGGTGCGCCACCTGCTCGATGTGCTGGTCAACGATCTGGGAGTCGATGCCGTACGCGCCAAGGTCCGGCGTCCCCTGACAGGGATGAAGGTCGCCTGTTATTACGGCTGTCTGTTGACCCGGCCGCCGCGCATCGTGGCCTTCGACGATGCCGAGCATCCCAGTTGCATGGAAGAGCTTGTGACGGCGATCGGCGCGGAGCCGGTGCAGTGGCCCTTCCAGACCGAATGCTGCGGGGCCTCGCTCGCCATCACCCGCGCAGAAATCGTCAACCGCCTGAGCCACCGGCTTCTTTCCATGGCCAGGCTCGCCGGGGCGGATTGCCTGTCGGTCGCCTGTCCGCTTTGCGAGAGCAATCTCGATCTGCGCCAGGCGGACGCGGCCAAGGCCCATGGACCGATACCGGACACGCCGGTGCTTTACATCACCCAGCTGCTGGGGCTGGCCTTGGGGCTGTCGAACGCCGAACTGGGGCTGGATGCCCTGACCGTCAGCGCCGAGCCGATGCTGGCGGCAAGTGGGGTTTAGACAAATGAGTCCAGACACCAACCAGGCAAAAGTCGCAAGCTCTCTCAAAGAGGACAGGGGTCCCTGGGGGGCCGTGCTCGTCTGCGGCGCCGGTATCGCCGGCATCCAGGCATCGCTCGACCTTTCGGCCGCCGGCTTCCGCGTCTACCTGGTGGAGGAAAGTCCCACCATCGGCGGGGGGATGGCGCGCCTCGACAAGACCTTCCCGACCGGCGACTGCGCCACCTGCATCATTTCGCCTAAGCTCGTGGAGTGCATGCGCGATCTGAACATCGAAGTGCTGACCATGGCGGAGGTGGCGGGACTGGAGGGGGAGGCGGGACGCTTCCACGCCAAGGTGCTGCAGCGCCCGCGCAGCATCGATTCGAGCAAGTGCACCGGTTGCGGCGACTGCTGGTCGGCCTGCCCGGTGCGCAACCACCCGGAACTCCCGCCGGAATTCCAGCCGCGCGAAGAGCTCAGCGGTGAAGACGCCTCCACCCTGGACGGATTCCTCTTCAAGCACGAAGGGGAGCCGGGGGCGATGATGCCGGTTCTCAAGGAGATCAACGAAAGGTACGGCCATCTTCCCCGCGCCATCCTGGAGCAGGTCGCCAGCCGCTGGGATGTGCGGCTCACCGAGGTGCTGCGGGTGGCGAGCTTTTACGATCAGTTCAGACTGCAACCGGTGGGGCGGCACATCGTGGAGGCGTGCGACGGAACCTCCTGCCATTCGCGGGGAGCGCGGGCCATTCTTGAGCGGCTGCAACAGGTTATCGGCGTGGAGCCGGGTCAAACCGACCCCACCGGCCGCTACACGCTGCGCACGGTGCGCTGCCTCGGGCTTTGCGCCTCTTCGCCCGCGATGCGCGTCGACGGCCAGAGCTTCGGAAGGGTCAATCTCGACAGGGTCCCGGACATCCTGGAGCAATTCGCATGAACCAGCCCATAAGAAGTATCGAGGAGCTGAAAACGGTAGCGGCCGCGGGGCTCGCCACCCTCTACCCGAAAAGGCTGAAGATCGCGGTCGGCTCGGCCAGCTGCGGGCTTGCCGTCGGCGCGGGGGCGGTCGAGGCTGCGGCCATTGCCGCGGTCAAGGAACTCGGTCTTGACGCGACCGTCACCCGGATCGGATGCATCGGTTTCTGCTCGCAGGAACCGCTCCTCGACCTCTTCGTGCCGAACGGGCCGCGGGTGAGCTATGGCAACATGACCCCCGAAAAGACCCGGAGCCTCCTGGCCGGGTACGCCGCCAACGGGGAGCTGCGGCCGGAGCTGGCATTGGGCCGGTTCGAGAGCGAGGAGCACGTGCTGACCGGAGAGGCCCATAGCTATCCCGCTCACGACAAAGCCCTGGCTGAGGTTCCCGAATGGTCCAGCCTCGATTTTTATCGAAGCCAGAAAAAGGTCATTCTGCGCAACTGCGGCTCCATCGATCCCCTCTCGATTTCCGAGGTGATCGCCCGCGGCGCCTACCGCGGCGCCCTGAGCGCCTTCACGGAGATGACTCCCGATAAGATCATCGACGAGGTGACCAGGTCCGGGCTGCGCGGCCGTGGCGGGGCCGCCTTCCCGACCGGGCAGAAATGGCGGTTCGCCAGGAGCGCCGGCGGCGCCGCCAAATACGTGGTCTGCAACGCCGACGAGGGAGAGCCGGGATCCTACATGGACCGGACCGTCCTCGAAGGGGACCCGCATGCCGTGATCGAAGGGATGCTGATCGGCGCCTACGCCATCGGTGCCCGGGAAGGGTTCATCTACATCCGCAGCGAATACCCGCTGGCCATCGCCACCCTGCAGGCCGCGATCGATCAGGCGGAAAAAGCAGGGCTTCTGGGAGATGATGTCCTGGGGAGCGGCCGGTCGTTCCGGATCAAGATCAGGGTCGGCGCCGGCGCCTATATCTGCGGCGAGGAAACCGCGCTGCTCGAGTCGATCGAAGGGCATGCGGGAGAGCCGCGCAGCCGGCCTCCCTATCCGGTGACCAGCGGACTCTGGGGCAACCCGACCGTGGTCAACAACGTGAAGACCTGGGCCAGCGTCGCGCCCATCCTGACGCGCGGCGCCGACTGGTATGCCGCGATGGGAACCAGGCGCACCCCCGGCACCACCGTTTTCTCTCTCGAAGGAGCGGTCAGGAACGCCGGACTCGTCGAGGTACCGTTCGGGTTCTCGCTGAGCCAGATGATCTACCAGATCGGCGGGGGGATCATCGGAGACCGCCCCTTGAAGGCGCTCCAGGCCGGCGGCGCGGCGCGCGGCTGCCTCCCCCCCTCCGTGCTGGAGTTGGCCATCGATACCGAGGACCGCGCCGGAGAGACCGTGATGATCGGCACCGGCGGGATCATCGTGCTCGACGACGGCGCCTGCACGGTCGACATGGCCCGGCACCTGGTCGGATTTTTCCTGGAGGAGTCGTGCGGCAAGTGCGTCCCCTGTCGCGAAGGGCTGAGGCAGTTGTCCGGCATCATGGACCGGATCTGCGCAGGGGCCGGTTGCGAGGCCGACCTGAAACTCCTGGAGAAGCTCGCCCGGACCATGAAGACGGCGGCGGTCTGCGGCTTGGGGGGCATGGCCCCAAGCGCGGTGCTTGCCACGCTGCAGCATTTCCGAGCCGAGTTCGAGAAGCACGTGCATGAGAAGAGCTGCCCCGCCGGGGTTTGCGAAGGCCTTACCTGCTAAGTGCCACGACATCGTGGACTAGCTGTCTTTCAAGACGGTTATTTCAGCGGGCAACGCGGCTTCTCGTTCTTCTCGTTCCCAAGCTCCTGCTTGGGAATGCCATTGCGGGGCAAAGCTCCGGCTTTGCATTGCAGCGAAGCGGAGCTTCACGGGCAATTTGCGTCCCCAAGCTGGAGCTTGGGAACGAGGGTGTCCCCAAGCTGGAGCTTGGGAACGAGGGTGTCCCCAAGCTGGAGCTTGGGAACGAGGGTGTCCCCAAGCTGGAGCTTGGGAACGAGGGCATGGAGCTTGGGAACGAGGGGGACTTTCTGCCGCTCAGCCCCCCAGGGAGGATGGAAGCTTGACTATGGACGCATCGACTTCCGACAGGATCTTGGCCGACCGCTTCAAGGTGACCGTGGACGGCCGCAGCGCCGAAGTCCAGGCCGGCACGACGATTCTCGACGCCGCCCGCCAGATGGGTGTGCAGATCCCGACCCTGTGCAACTATCGGGGCCTCACCTCGTACGGCGCCTGCCGGGTCTGCCTCGTGGAGATCGAACGGGGGCAGGGGCGGCAACTGGTGGCTTCGTGCAGCTACCCGGCGGAGCGGGGCCTCGTCGTCCATACGGAAACGGAACAGGTCCGGGAGTCGCGACGCACCATCGTGGAACTGCTCCTGGCCCAGGCACCGGACTCCTCGGAGCTTGCCGAGTTCGCAGCCGGCCTCGGGGTCGAGTCGACCCCGTTCCAACCGGTGGCGGACGGAAAGTGCATCCTGTGCGGGCTTTGCGCGCGGGTCTGCAACGAGATGATGGGGCGCGGCGCCGTCAACCTCTTCGGCCGCGGCACCGCCAAACAGGTGCAAACGGCTTATGCCGAACAGACCGACCAGTGCCAGGCCTGCGGCGCCTGCGCCTTCGTCTGCCCCACGGGCTCCATCGACCTGAAGACCATCACCTCGCGCCGCTTGCGGCCCCACAATACGGCCTACGATCAATACCTCACGGCTCGCCCCTGCATCGACCTGGCCCATCCCCAGGCCTCGCCCCGCGTGCCGTACATCGACCGCGACAACTGCGTCCATTTCAAAAGCGACGCCTGCGGCCTCTGTTCCAAGGTCTGCGGGGCAGGTGCCATCGATTATGAGCAGAGCGCCCGGACCATCGACCTCAAGGTGGGCTCGGTCGTGCTGACGCCGGGTTTCGAGGCGTTCGACGCCACCAGGCGGGGGGAATTCGGCTTCGGCTTCGCTCCCAATGTGCTGACCAACGTGCAGTTCGAGCGGATGCTCTCCGCCTCAGGCCCCACCCGCGGCCACCTTACCCGCCCCTCGGACGGAAGGGCGCCCGGGCGCCTCGCCTTCATCCAGTGCGTCGGCTCGCGCGATTCCGGCTGCGACAACGATTACTGCTCCTCGGTCTGCTGCATGGCGGCCACCAAGGAGGCGATCCTCGCCATGGAGCACGAGCCGGGCCTGGAGGTCACCGTCTTCTTCCTCGACCTGCGGGCCTTCGGCAAGGATTTCGACCGCTATTACGAGCGGGCCAGGAAGCTCGGGGTCCGTTACGTCCGATCCTTCATCTCCCGGACCTACGAGATGCCGGGGAGCAGGAACCTGCGCCTGGTTCACATGAATCCCGACATGAAGCCGGTCGAGGAGGAATTCGACCTGATCGTGCTCTCGCTTGGTCTGGAACCGAGCGCCTCGCTACAGGAACAGGCGGAGCGTCTCGGGGTGGTGCTGAACCGCTGGGGCTTTGCCAAGACCAGCGAACTCCTTCCCCTGGATACCTCCCGGCCCGGTGTCTATGTCGGCGGCGCCTTCCAGGAGCCCAAGGATATCCCCGACACGGTCATGCAGGCAAGCGCTGCCGCGGCCCGGGCCATGTCGCTCCTCGCCCCGGCCCGGGGGACGCAGGTCAGGACCAAGAGCTATCCGCCGCAGCGCGACGTCACCGACGAACCCCCGAGGATCGGCGTCTTCGTCTGCCATTGCGGCAGCAACATCGCCTCGGTGGTCGACGTGGAAGCGGTGGTGACGCGGGCCAAGGGGCTCCCCAACGTGATCCTGGCCGAGCACAACGTCTACACCTGCGCCTCCAACAACCAGGACCTGATGAAGGAAAAAATCATCGCGAACCGGCTGAACCGGGTGGTGGTCGCCTCGTGCACCCCGCGAACGCACGAGCCGATCTTCCGCGACACCCTGCGGGATGCGGGATTGAACCCCTATCTGTTCGAGATGGCCAACATCCGGGACCAATGTTCATGGGTGCACACGGCAGGCCCGGAGCAGGCTACGGCCAAGGCGACCGACCTGGTGCGGATGGCGGTGGGGCGAGCGGCGCGGCTCATGCCCCTTCAGGAGGACACGGTGCCGGTGAGCCACGGCGCCCTGGTGATCGGCGGCGGCATCGCCGGCATGACCGCGGCACTGGCGCTGGCCGACCAGGGCTTCCCGGTTCACCTGGTGGAACAGACCGATCAACTGGGCGGGACCATCCGCGAGATCCACAGGGTCGATCACAATGACGTCCAGGCATTTCTCGCCCAGACCGTCGAGCGGGTCAGGGCTTCCCGGCAGATCACCGTCCACATCGCTTCCAAGGTCGCCAAGGTGGACGGAAACGTCGGCGGCTTCACCTCCCGGATCGTTACCGCGGGAGAAACCGGGGAGATCAAGCACGGGGTGGTGGTGGTTGCCACCGGCGCCAGTGAGGTGAAGCCCGAGAGCTACGGGTACGGCCAGAGCAGCCAGGTTCTCACCCAGCTTGAGCTGGCCGACCGCCTGGGGCGCGACGAGATCGCCCTACCCGCCAAGGCGACGGTGGTCATGATCCAGTGCGTCGAGCAGCGCAGCGAGGAGCGGCCCTACTGCAGCCGGGTCTGCTGCACCACGGCGGTGCGTAACGCGCTGCAGCTGAAGGAGCGCTTCCCCAAGGCGCGGATCATGGTGCTCTACCGCGACATGCGGACCTACGGCTACCGCGAGGCGGCCTACCGGGAGGCCCGGGAGAAAGGGGTCCTCTTTGTCCGGTACGAGGCCGAGCAGCCGCCGCAGCTGGAGCTGGGGGGGAAACTGCGGCTCAAGGTGCGCGAGCCGGCGCTGGGGCGTGAGCTGCAGGTCGAGCCGGACCTGGTCGTTTTGGCCGCGCCGATGAAGCCTCGTGCCGGCCGCAAGGAGATCTCCGAGCTGCTGCGCGTGCCGCTCAACGCCGACGGCTTCTTCCTGGAAGCCCACATGAAGCTGCGTCCGGTCGATTTCGCAAGCGAAGGGCTCTTCATCTGCGGCACCGCCCACTCGCCGAAATTCATCACAGAGTCGATCTCCCAGGCGAACGCCGTGGCCGCCCGTGCCGCGACCATCCTGTCGCACAAGCAGATGCCGGTGAGCGGCCAGATAGCCTGCGTCGACCCGGACAAGTGCGTATCCTGCATGACCTGCGTCCACCTCTGCGCCTACATGGCGCCGAAGATCGGGGACGACAACAAGGCCGAGGTGCAGGGAGTGGTCTGCATGGGATGCGGGAGCTGCGCCTCCGAATGTCCCGCCAAGGCGATCACCCTGCGCCATTACCTGGACACCCAGATCCTCGCCGCGGTGAACAGTCTGCTCCGGGCCGAGCCGGCGGAGAAGCCGGTGCGGCACCCGTACCCCGAGCAGGCAGGCGTAGCGCCGCCACAGTGGCACAAAATTTAAAAAAAACGTTCAGCCAAAAAAGCACAAAAGACGCAAAAAGAATCAAAGCTTTCAGCAGTTGTACTAAAAGCCTACTGACCAACAGATTCAGCATTCTTGGATGTTAATAATCCTTGGATGTTAAAAGCCTTTTTCTGCGACTTTTGTGCCTTTTTGCGGCAAAGAACAGGAACCCCAATGGCCGACCATGAACCCTTGATACTCGCCTTCTGCTGCCACTACTGCGCCTATGCCGCAGCGGATCTGGCCGGCTCGATGCGTCTGCAGTATCCGAACAACGTGCGCGTGCTGAAGCTCCCCTGCACCGGCAAACTGGAGGTGAACTTCGTCCTGGCCGCATTCGAGCGCGGCGTCGACGGGGTCATCGTTGCCGGTTGCCTGGAGGGAGGCTGCCATTTCCTGGAGGGAAACCTCCGGGCGCGCCGCCGGGTCGAGCGAGCCCGCGAGCTCCTGGGGGAGATCGGCCTGGAACCCGAGCGGGTCGAGATGTTCAATCTCTCCTCGGCCGAGGGACCGCGCTTCGCCCAGATCGTGAACGAGATGACCACACGCCTGACCTTGCTTGGACCGAGCCCTTTGCGCTCGGCATGCGGCGCAGAAGCTGGCGTTCGGGAGATGACCAGGCAGGCCGAAAAAATGCTGGAGTCCGACAGGGCAGGAGAAGCCAATGATCGTTGCCAACCGTAAGAACGTCCGTGAAATACGCGATATGATCCAGGGGCACAGCCGGGTTTTGCTGGTGGGATGCGGCACCTGCGTGACCGTCTGCCTCGCCGGCGGCGAGCGGGAGGTCGGCATCCTCGGCTCAGCCCTGCGCATGTCCCTCAAGCTCATCGGTCGAGGCGAGGTGGTGGTCGACGAGTGCACCATCGAGCGGCAGTGCGACGACGCCTTTTTCGACGCCCTGGCTTCTCATGGCGCGGAGTACGACGCCATCTGCTCTTTTGGTTGCGGGGTCGGGGTCCAGGCGCTGGCCGAGCGGTTTCCCGGCACCGCCGTCTATCCCGGTCTGAACACCCAATTCATGGGCCTGCTGGAATCGCAGGGTGTCTGGGCCGAGAAGTGTTCCGGCTGCGGCAACTGCCGGCTGGGCGAATTCGCCGGAATCTGTCCGATCACCCGGTGCTCCAAGCACCTCTTCAACGGCCCCTGCGGCGGATCCCGGGACGGACAATGCGAAGTCCGTGAAGAGCTGGACTGCGCCTGGCAGTTGATCTACGATCGCGCCAAGGAAATCGGGATGCTGGGGAGGCTTGAGGAGATCACCCCCCCGAACGACTGGTCAAAAGGGCTCGACGGAGGAACGCGCAAGGTCGTCCGCGAGGACCAATGCATCGCCGGGCTGGGGCCAAAGGCATAAGGGCCGGCTCCACCCCTCTGAGGCCAACTGCTTCATCCGGTGAAAAGCGGTGAAATAGTGTGAGGAAAGGCCGTTGCTTCGGGACATTCTCCCGGAGACAACGGCCTTTTTTCAGCACTGGGGTAAATCGTGATGAAGAGAAATCATGAACGGACTATATCCAAAACAAAGGCTGTGCCTTTACCCCCCTTTGCAAAGGGGGGGCAAGGGGGGATTTTGCCCACCTGAGCTGACTAAATCCCCCTCGATCCCAGTGTTGTCCGGTAAGGTC
>DNRQ01000162.1 GCA_003499925.1 Geobacter sp. | reverse complement strand
GGTTAGCGCAGCGTAACCCGACCTGCTTCTGCGTTGCCATCGGCTGCACGTCGGGTTACGCCCTCCGGGCCAACCCGACCTACGGTAGAGCTACGGCGCGCAAGCGGGAGAGGGGCAGGGGTGAGGGAGTTGCCACGAAGTATGTGACAAAGCAGAGATAATTGCTGTTACTCAATGAAGATCCCCAATGCCACATTCCATAAATGAGATGGTAAAAAGCTCTGCATTTATGCTATCCTTGGTTGCTTCAATACAATGGGGGCAATCTGTCGCAGTGCAACTCTGATATCACACCTGCAAAAGATCACGGGCAGGCCATTGAGCTATGCATCGGGCAAGCCGCCGAAGTTTACCGGTCAAGCGTTCAGGCTTTAACAATAACCGGTGCGAAGCGTTCACTATTAACCAGATGAGCCTAAGACAACAGTAGCAGCCGGCATTTATCCAATAACTATGGCGCATGCCCCAATGAGGAACAGAGATGCCGATGCGGCCGCCTGAATCAAGCAACGACTCGATAAACATCCTGGAATCCCTGGGTGTGATCGCGAAATACAAAAAGATGATCCTGCTGGTGACTTGCGCGGCAGGACTGATAACAGTGGCCTACAGTTTATCCCTTGACAAGTCCTATAGCTCCACTGCGAAAATACTGCCGCACCAGCAGAGCCAGAACCTGCTTTCCGCAATCACGGGTCAGATGGGAGGTGGCGGGGTCGGCCTTGCCGGCGGCCTGCTCGGCGCTGCCAGCACCTCGGACCTCTTTGCCGAAATGCTGAAAAGCGACGACATCAAGGACGCCATCGTCACCAGGTTCAAGCTGATGCAGGTTTATGAGAAGGAGCTGCGCCAGGATGCCTACAGCCAGCTGATGAAGAACGTCTCGATCCAGACCGGCAAGGAAGGGATCATCTCCATCACCGTGGAGGACCGGCTGCCGCAACGCGCAGCGGACATGGCCAACGCCCTGGTCGACGAAGTCGACAAGTTGTCCGCCAAGGTCAACATGGCCCAGGCGGGTCAGAGCAGGGAGTTCCTGGAGAACCGGCTCACCAGGGCCAGGAGCGATCTGGCCGATGCCGAGGAGAAGCTCAAGGCTTTCCAGGCACGCAACAAGGCGCTCAACGTTCCGGAGCAGGCGAGAGCCGCCATCGAGGGGGTCGCCCAGCTGATGGCGCAGCTGGCGAGCCAGGAGGTGCAGCTGGCCTCGCTGCAGCGCCAGTTCACCGACTGGAACCCCGAGGTGAAGAATGCCAAGGCCGCCATTGCCAACCTGAAGGGGCAGATCGCCCGGATGGAGGGGCAGGGAGGGGGCTCCATCCCCTCGGTCGGCTCGGTCCCCCCCCTGGGGCAGGAGTACGTGCGCCTGATGCGCGAGTTCAAGACCCAGGAGAACATCGTCAGCCTGCTGGTGAACCAGTACGAGCTGGCGAAACTCTCGGAGGCGAACAACGTCTCGACGCTTCAGGTCGTGCAGGCGGCCAGGGTGCCCGAGCGCAAAAGCAAACCGAAGCGTGCCCAGATGGTCCTGGTGGTTGCCTGCGCCAGCTTCCTTCTGAGCGTCATCGCCGCCTTCGTCAGGGAGCGCTTCGCCGTGATGCCGGCCGAGGAGCGCGAGAAATGGCGCCGGGTCTGGCACGACCTGAAGCCGTTCTCGGCGGCGCAGAAGGCTGAATGAGAAAAGCTGTCATCAGCGTGTTCCTGAGCAACCTGACCGGGGCCGGCCTCGGCTTTCTGGTCAGCGTGGCCCTGGCCAGAGTGCTCGACATCTCCTGGTTCGGCCGCATCAACCTGCTTTTTTCTCTGATCACGATCCTGTACACCGTTGCCGATTTCGGCTTCAGCAACTGCCTGGTGATCTATTACAACCGCCACCGCGACAGCGCCGCCGTCGAAGTGCTGGATCAGATCAACCGCTTCTACCTCCGCTTTCTGGCGGCGGTATCGGTACTGGGCCTGCTCATGCTCCCGGTCTGCGGACGCCTTTACCATCTGAGCGTCACCGAGTCTGCCGTAGTTTTCGTCTCCTTCCTGATGTTCAGCATGTACCGCTACATGACCTCGCTGCACCAGGCCCGGGGAGACTGGCGCCGCTTCAATCTTCTGACCGTGCTGAACAACGTGCTCAAGTTCGCCGTAGTGCTGACGGCGATTGCGGCGTTGAGCAGGATCTATCCGCTTTTTGACGCCTACCGGGCTGCACTCTGGGGCTACCTGCTGTACTCGGCCCTGCTGTTTGTCATCTGCATGCTGTTCACCCGGAAACTGCTGGGCTTTGCGGATCGTTTCACGCCGGGGGAGCAGAAGGAGTTTCTCGGGCTGCTTTACCCGATCGGCGTCGCCGGGATCTTCATCATCATAACCATGCGGTTCGACAGCCTGGTGATCGAGAAGTACCTGGGCTCCGAGCAGCTGGGGATCTACGCGGCGGCGAACACGCTGGCCCTGGTGTTCCCCCTGATCACGGGGTCACTGATGAACGTCCTGATCCGGGAGTCGGCCGGCGACAAGGAGTCCTACCTGGTCAGGGTGATGGCCGGCCAGCGCAGGTATCTGCTGGCACTGGGGGCGGTCCTTGCCGTCGCCTGGGGCTTGTCGGCTCCGGTGATCGGGCTCTTGTTCGGGGACGCCTACCTTGCCTCGGTGCAGGTATTCCGGATTCTTTTGATCGCCTATATCGGGGGGATTTTCTTTACCCCCATGGAGAGTTATTTCTATTCCAACGATACCAGGACCATACTCTTCCTGAAACTGTTCCAGATGCTGGCCGTCGTCGTCCTGTCACTTCTCCTGATAGGAAGCTTCGGGCTGCAGGGGGTTGCGGCGAGCGTGGTGATTTCACGGCTGCTGGGGTGGGTCTACATCTACTCCAGAAGTTCGATCATCGTTGGCAGAGCTGTTTAGCTGATCTGCAGCTTGCATCGATGCAGCGTAGAAGGGGTTAGGCATTCTCGACTCAAACCCACTGCTTTTCACCCTCCCCCAGCCCCTCCCATCAAGGGAGGGGGGCTTAAAGTCCCCTCTCCCCTGGTGGGAGAGGGCTAGGGAGAGGGGGGAAAGTGCCGGTGCAGGAAGTAAACCGGACACTGCTGCCCCGACCCCCCTTTGCAAAGGGGGGGAGAGAGAGGCCCCCCTTGCAAAGGGGGAAGAGAGAGGCCCGATGAGAATCGTCCTAGCCGGATACTACGGTTATCGCAACATCGGCGACGACCTGATGCTCCAGAACCTGCTCGCCCTCCTTACCGCCCGGCCGGAGGTCGAGCGCATCGACGTCATCTGCCTGGAGAATTACTACCTGCCTCGCGCCAGGACCCGCTACATCCCGGGCGGATGGCGGGCCAATCCGCGCAGGATCTGGGCGCTGGCCCGGGCGGATCAGGTGATCTGGGGCGGCGGGACCTGCTTGAGTGAATGCAGCAGCAACGCCGGTCTTTACTGGATCAAGTATTTTCAGATGCTGGCCCGGGCCTTCGGTGCCAAGTTCAGCTTCGTCGGCATAGGGATCGGTCGCTTCCAGACCCCCCGTTTCGCCGCGCTGGCCGGCAAGGTGCTGGCGCAGTCCGACCACGTGTCGTTTCGTGAGGAGGCATCGCTCGCCGCGGCGGCAGCACTGCCCGGCTACCGGGGCGATGCCTGCAGCGGGGGGGACCTGGTTTTTCTCGACACCTTCCTCTTCGAGACGCTGCGCCGCAGCCGGAGCGCGGAAGCGCCGATCCGCAGCATCTCCTTCTCCGGCCTGCACGGGCTGGATGACCGCCAGGCGGCGCACTATGCCAGGCAGTTGGCCGCGGTAACCGAAGAGTTAGGGGCGGAGCTCCATTTCCTGCCGGCCCACGCCGGCGCTGCGGGCGATGACGAGTTCCACAGGCGGCTGGCGCTGCATCTGCCCCGCCCGGAACGGTGCCGCTTCCACAGCTGGCAGACTCCGGAGGAGTACCTGCGGGTAATGGCGACCATGGATTTTCACATCGGCATGCGCCTGCATTCGATCATCTGCGCCGACCTGCTGGGGGTGCCCAACCTCGCCATCAGCTACGCTCCCAAGGTGCGCTATTACGTCGAGAAAAGTGGTGTCTCCGTCGAGCGCCGGGTCATCGAGATGGGAGAGGGATTCGACGGCACACGGGTCAAGGAACTGGCGGCGAGCTATCGCAGACCGGAATATTTCATCGCGCAGGAATCACACAAGGCAAACAAGTGCATCAAGATGATGTTTCACTGATAACCACCGTCTACAACGAGGGTGACAACATCGGGTCGTTCCTGGAAAGCTACCTCCGGCAGAGCGTCCATGCCGGCGAGGTGGTGGTCGTCGACGGCGGCTCGACCGACGGCACCGCCGCGATCATCGCGCGCTTCGCCGAGGCACACCCCTCCTTGAAGATCCGCCTGATCATCGACGAGAGCTGCTGCCGGCGCTTTTCCAAGGGTCCCATCGCCCGGGGGCGCAACCGGGCCATCGGCGAGGCCCGCGGGCCTCTGATCGCCGTCACCGATGCCGGGTGCCGGATCGATGAGAGCTGGCTGGAAGAGATCAGCGCACCCTTCGCGGCCGATCCTGCTCCTGACGTGGTGGCCGGATTCTACCGCACCGCCGAGGACACGCCGTTTCTGCGCGAGTACGCGGCCATTTTCATCCCGCTGCAGGAGGACTTCCTCCCCTCCTCGCGCAGCATCGCCTTCCGGAAGTCGTGCTGGGAGCGGGTCGGCGGCTACCCGGAGGGCTCCTACACGGCCGAGGACACCATCTTCGACCTGCGCCTGAAGGAGGCCGGTTTCCGCTTCGTCACCAACAAGAGGGCGCTGGTGACCTGGCAGTTCGCCCGTGACAAGGAGGAACTGGTCCGCAAGCTGAGCCAGTACGGCCACGACGAGGGTCTGAACCGCATGTACGCCGGCCGCTACCTGTACCGCCTCTGCGCGCTGCTCTTCCCACCGTTGATGCTGCCGAAACTGATACTGGAGGGGCGGCGCAGACGACTTACGCTGCGCAAGATGTACTTCTTTTACTGGCACCAGTGCCGCGGCTACCTCTCTGGGCTGCGCGACGGATTTTCCAATGAACAGTGACAACAGGCTCATAGACGCACGCCTGGTTACCTGGTCCGTACTGTTTTCGCTTTTCAGCGTGCCGTATGTCGATATCTGGTCACGTGGGGCGACGGGAACGGCGATCTCCGTCGCCATCTTTGCGGCAGTGCTTTGTCTGGCGCTGTTCCGGACCCACCTGGCCATTTTGGCGGTGGTCCTCCTGCAGATCACGATTCCGGCCTTTCCCCGTGACATCATCGATGCCTACTCGGCGCTGCAAGTCAGCAAGAGCGTCAGCTACAACACCATCTGCTCGCTGAACTTCGCCAGCCTGGCACTGATCCAGCACCTGACCTTCCTGGTAGCGATCGTGGCCCTCTACAAGCTGATCTTTTCGGGGAAGGAGCTGTTCCTGGGGAAGAATCAGAAGATCTATCTCGCGGCGTTTTGTTCCTCTGCACTCTTGGCAACTCTCTATTTCACCTTCAGCCAGAACGAAAACGTCAACTTGAGAGAGATAGTAACCAACGTCAGGCTCCCCCTGTTCCTGTTCTGCGGAATACTGTACTTCAACTACCTGTACCATTTCCTCGGGATGGAGAAATCGGTCTATTACCTGAACCGGGTGCTGCTGGCCATAACCATCATCATGGGTGTACGGGTCCCCTTTTTCATACTTTCAGGCATCAAGGCCGCAATACCGTCCCTGGATCTCGGCGTGATTCCGCACATCCCCATTGCCGTAGTCTTGACTATATTCTTTCTCATCGAACAGGATCGAGGCAACCGGAGATCCTATCTTCTGCTGCTGTTGCTTTCGGTGTTCGGCCTGGTGTCACCCAGCCGCGGTCATATGGCGATCCTGGTTCTTTCATCGGGCGTCTTCCTGTTCATCAACGGATTGTCTGCACGCTACCTGAAGTACCTCGGGGTCATTGCGGCGATGTTCATAATCCCCGTGATCTTCGTGTTCATGTTCAACGAACGGCTCTTCGACTTCATCCTCTGGAAACTGTCGTTCTTCACCGGGAACGTTTCCGACTCGGGGAAAATGCGGGTCTACGAGTTCAACAACATCCTGGCTGAGGCCCTGAACAACCCCCCCTATCTGCTCTTCGGCAAGGGGCTGACCGGCTTTTTCACCTTCATCGAGCACCCCCTGCCCCGCAGCATAGTCCTGGATCTGAAATCGTACACGCAGGATGAGATCGCCAGCGGGCGTTATTACCACCCGCATTTCTTCACCAACTTCATCCTGCTCAAATACGGGGCACTCGGGCTCTTTGTCTATGTGGTAATGGTTTTCGACTACTTCAAGTGCGGCTTGCAGGGAGTCAGATCGGCTGCTGCGGCAGGATACGGCGTACAGATGCGTTTTTTCTGCATGACGAGCGCCATCCTGTCCGTCTCCATGCTGCTTGAGATGTTTTTCAGAAATTACTACGCGCTGCTTTTCGCGATGACGCTTCCCTTTTTGTATAAAGCCAGACAACATTCTCTAAATAACCGGGAAGAGCTCAATGAAGATACTGTTCCAGTCACGTAAGACACTTTTCAGCGTCCCGGGCGGCGATACCGTCCAGCTGCTCAAAACCGCCGAGGCGCTGCGGGAAACCGGGTGCCGGGTCGACGTATCCACCGACCTGGAACCGGACCTTGCCGGCTACGACCTGGTGCATCTGTTCAACCTGATGCGGCCGCAGGAGGTCTACCTGCAGGCCTTGAACGCCAAGCGCCAGGGGCGTCGCGTCGCCCTCTCCACCATCTACGGCCCCTACATCGAGTACGAGCGCAAGGCGCGCGGCGGCCTGGCTGGCGTGGCGGCACGACTGCTGCCCCACTCCCAGCTGGAATACCTGAAGGTGCTGGCGCGGGCCGTGAAAAACCTGGAGCTGAACCGGGGTACCCTCTCCGTGCTGGCGCGCGGCTATAAAACACTGCAGGCAGAGATCGTCGAGATGACGGACGTGTTTCTCCCCAACTCCGGCTCCGAGATGGCCCGTGTGCATGCGGACTTCCCCGCATCGGCCGCCAAGCCGTGCGTGGTCGTGCCGAACGCCGTCGACACCGTACTGTTTGACCCGGAGACGGTAACCGTATCTCCTGAGTTGCAGAAATATCAGGGGTGCGTCCTGTCGGTGGCCCGCATCGAGGGGCGCAAGTGCCAGTTGGAGCTGGTCCGCGCCATGCGCGACCTCCCCTGGAAACTGGTGCTGATCGGCAAACCGGCGCCCAACCACACGGCCTACTACGAGCAGATCAAGCAGGAGGCGGGACCCAACGTCGAATTCATCGGTCAGGTTGAGCATGACCGGCTGGCGGAGTATTACAAGGCGGCCAAGGTCCACTGCCTGATCAGCTGGATGGAGACGCCGGGGCTGTCGTCGCTTGAGGCGGGGGCCATGGGATGCAACCTGGTGGTGACCGAAAAGGGGGATGCGCGGGACTACTTCGGGGAGCACGCGGTCTATTGCGAGCCCGATTCGGTGGAATCGATAAGATCCGCCATAGTCCACGCCTACCAGTTGCAGGGGAGTGCCAGGCTGGCCGAAACCATCAGAAGCGCCTACAGATGGCGTGATGCCGCAGTCGCAACAGCGGAAGGCTACCGCTCCATACAGAAGGGATAAATCAATGTCCGGATCAGTATCTCGTTATGTTCACAACATCGCCGACAATTGCCACGGCAAAGTAGTGGTTGAAATCGGAGCGGGGAAAGGGCTGGTAAAAGAGATAAGCCTGATTTCACTCCATGCCAAACTTTTTATCGGTATAGATCCTAGCCGGAACGTGTCAAAGAATCCCTATGTACACACATTTCAGACGGCGACCCTGGAAGAATGCCAGCTTGAGGACGCCAGTGTCGACATCATATACAGCATCTACGTGATGGAGCATATTTTGGACCCCGGTCCGACATTAGCCAGGGCCTACAGCATATTGAAGCCGGGCGGAAAGTTCTACGCGATAACGGTAAACAAGAAGCATTATTTCGCTTCCATTTCACAGCTTTTCGACAGGCTGGAGTTGAAGAAGGCATACATAGAAAAGGTCATGCGCGCCAAGTATGAACTCGCTTTCGGGTTCAAGACCTATTATAATTTCAACGACCATGACGATGTCTGCAAGGCCATGTCAGCCAACAACTATAAGAGTGTGAATATATTCGAGGAGACGGACAACTCGTTGTTGGATTACTATTTCCCCCGGCCCTTTAAATTTATGCCTTACCTCATCTCCAGGCTTTTCAGCAGATCCAGTTGGACCAAAAATGTCATGGTAATAGAAGCAACCAAATAAGTTCCGGAGCAACTATTAAAGCATGCTCTGCTTTTAACCTCCCCAGTACCGGTGATCTTCAGTAGCAATGGTTGGCGCAGAAAGTCCCCCTTTGCAAAGGGGGATTTAGGGGGATTTCAGCTCTGTTGCAACATGCGCACTACGGCAACCGGGGCTAAATCCCCCCCGCCCCCCTTTGCAAAGGGGGGAGATTGGCGGTCGACCAAGTTCAGTGAAGATCAGCGGTAATCAGGTATAACTTTTGCGAGGGGCGCTCCATGCTAAAAATCCTTTCCGTATTCGGCACCCGGCCGGAGGCTATCAAGATGGCCCCGGTGATAAAGGAGCTGGAGAGACATCCCGCCCTTTTTCAAAGCCGCGTCTGCGTCACGGCGCAGCACCGCGAGATGCTGGACCAGGTGCTGACCCTTTTCGATATCCGTCCCGATTACGACCTGGACATCATGAAGCCCGGGCAGGACCTGTTCGACGTCACTTCCTCGGTACTGCTGGGATTGCGGGGGGTGCTGCAGGCGGAAAGGCCGGACCTGGTCCTGGTCCACGGCGACACCACGACGAGCATGGCCGCCTCCCTCGCCTCCTTCTACGCCAAGGTCAGGGTCGGCCATGTCGAGGCCGGGCTGCGCACCGGGAACAAGTGGGCACCGTTTCCGGAGGAGATGAACCGGCGGGTTACCGGCGCAGTCGCCGACCTCCATTTCGCCCCCACCCAGGCTGCGCGGGACAACCTTCTGCGCGAGGGAACCCCCGAGGCATCCGTTTTCGTCACCGGCAACACGGTGGTCGACGCGCTCCTTGCCGTTTCGCAGAAGCTCTCCGACGACGCCGGACTCCAGGAGCGTTTCCGGTCCGAGTTTTCCATGCTGGACCCGCAGCGCAAGCTGATCCTGGTAACCGGCCACCGTCGCGAGAATTTCGGCGCGGGGTTCGAGAACATCTGCCAGGCCCTGCACGACATCGCCGTTTCCCGTCCCGATCTGGAGATCCTCTATCCGGTGCATCTCAACCCGAACGTGCAGGAACCGGTCAAGCGCATCCTGGGCGGAGGCGGGCCGGGCAACATCCACCTGATCGAGCCGGTGGATTACCTCCCCTTCGTCTACCTGATGGGGCGCTCCTACCTGATCATTACCGATTCGGGGGGGGTGCAGGAAGAGGCACCGTCGCTGGGGAAGCCGGTGCTGGTCATGCGGGAAACCACGGAACGTCCGGAGGCGGTCGCGGCCGGCACGGTCAGGATGGTGGGGACCGATCGGGACCAGATCGTGGCGCAGGCCATCCTGCTTCTGGACGACGCCGAGGCGTACCGGAGCATGAGCGTCGTCCACAACCCGTACGGTGACGGCCGGGCGGCCCCGCGCATCGCGGAGATCCTCGAAGGGTTGTGAGGTCCCTGATCGTTGAACGAGGCGGATTGTGGTGGGCTCGGCCCACCCTACCTGATTTACGGAACCACCGCTTAACTTAATGGCAGTGCCCGGAGGGGCTGGGGACTTTCTGCGGCAACCATTGCCGGGTCAAAACCCACCCGCCCCTGTGTGGGTGTGGCTGGAGCCGTTATCTTGGCATCATGCCGGTCCTGAACCAGACCGCTCTGCCACTGGGCAAGAAGCCCCTCGTAGGCGCTCAGCACCATCTCCCAGGTGTACGCCTCGCTGTGGCGCTGGCGGCTGCTCTGCCGCATCCCCTCCAGATCCCGACCGTCCCCGAGCAACGAGTTCAATTCCTCTGCCAAATGCTGCTCGTCATCGAAGAATTGGGCTCCGGGGCCGGCCACCTCCCGGTTGAAGTGATTGCCGTGGGCCAGCACCGGGGAGCCTGCGGCAAGGGCTTCGACCAGGGAAGGGTTGGTCCCCCCCACCTTGTGGCCATGGACGTAGAGCCTGGCATAAAACCGGAGCGCCTCCACTACTTGCTTGTCGTAGATCCCTCCCGCGAAGACGACCTCCGAACTCGCTGCAGCCAATACCTGTTTTTGGTAGGGCACGCTTTCATTATAGTTGCCGAGGATCACCAGCTTGACCCCCCGTTTCCTGGCAGAGAAGGCCCTCACGATCTCGAGGATGGAATTGTCGGGATCGGGACGGGCGATGACGATGGCATACCCGTTGGCAGTGAGGCTGAACGGCTTGAGGAGCTCCGGATCGGGATCGACCACCGGGTCGGCACCATAGGGGATCATGGTGATCTTGCCTGCATCGACACGGGTGGCCAGATGACTCTTGATCTCCGGGTGGTCGGCGACCAGGTGGTTGGCCAACAGGCAGGCCGCGCGCTCGTTGAAGTACAGCCACGCCCTGGCAGGAAAAGACCATTTTTTCCTGCGCCACTCGATGCCATCCATGTTGATCACGTTGTAAATGCCGCGCAGCCGGTAAAGAAGGCCGAAAATGGCGGTGCCATAGCCCAGGTTAAGGACGCTTCCCCCTTCACCGGTGGCAACCAGCGTCGATTTCCAGTCGAAGAGGATGGAGCCGACGGCGTCGTCCCGATGCACCGGCAGATGCAGCAGGCGGATGCCGCACCACTCCGATTCCCGCACCTCGGTTGCCCCGACCGCAGGGCAGTGCACGGTAACGTCCCACCCTTGGCCGACCAGGTGCAGTGCCAGACGCTCCGCGAAGGTCTCGAATCCCCCGTGTTTGGCGGGGATGCCGCGTGTGCCCAGGATGGATATCTTCATTTACGGCCTCCGGCACCAAATACGTTGCGGATCGTTTCCAGGTACTGCATGCCCCACTCCCTGGTGGGCTCGATGTAGGCCCCCTCGGCGAACTCGTTCCAGGCGCCGATGGTGAGGATTCTGGGCGAACCGGCGGGAGCCTTGAGCAGAAGCTCCCTGGCTCCTTCCAGGACCTTTTTGAACTTGGCCGGGGTCGGGTTGAGGCGCACGTGGATCTTGGGCCTGGTTCCCACCCAGGGGCGTCCGTCATAGCCGGGACTCGCCGTCGGCAGGTACTGCAGCTTTTTCCCGGTCCTGGCGGCTGCCGCGTAAAAATCGAGGTGGGTATCGACCATCGAATCGTAATCGGCATAGTGCGACCTATCTTTGGCCGCGACGTAATTGTAGGCGCTGTAGCCGCTGTACCCCTGGGCCAGATATTTCTCCTCGACCCGGTCCGACGGCTGGTAGAACGAGAGCAGCGCCACGAAATAGAACCCCCGGTATCCCTTGCTGCGGGCGGCGGCATTGGCCCTTTCCAGCAGATCCCTTGACGTGACACCGAGTTCCTTGGCGTTGCGGGTCAGCGTGTCCGGATCGAATATGAAGACCAGGGGCATCCCGTTCACCCTGTAGTAGCTCTTGTCGCCGACATACTCCTTGAGCCAGTAATCGACCATGGCGTCGAAATTGTCGAGGCTGGGGGGGGACCCCCCTTCGTTGGCCCAGAACAGGCAGAACTTCAGGTCATTCTTGTTTTTCGCCCTGACATGCGCCTTCAGGGCGTGCTCCAGCTCCGGCTTGCCGTGCCTCCAGTAAAACTCGTGGGCGAAAAAGGTGATGCCGTGGCGCGAGGCCCACTCGATGTGCTTTTCCGCAACCCAGACCTCTTCCTCCGGGTAGAATCCCAGCAGCGGCACACGCCCGGGCCAGGCGACGTTGGGAGACCTGGAGCCGGGGAGTCCCTTGATGTCATTCCAGTAATCGCTCTTCGAGTGCCAGCCGGGGAAGTAATAGACCCCGATATCGATCTTGGACTCCCGGGCAGCTTTTTGGGTCGCAGCCGCTGCTTGGGTCGCCGCCATGAGGAAGCAGAGGAGAAAACCCGCTGTAGCGATCAATTTCATTGCAGAACTGCGCATTTCACTCACCGTATGCTCAGCGGCCGCTACGGTTGACTACCAGGCTGTAGCTGACCGATTCCGACATTACCAGGGCAGGCTCTCTGCCGGGAGAGCGGAGCAGATGGCGCCAGCCGGGCAGCAGGTTTAGCGCCGCATAGGAGAGGAGAGTCAGCACCAGGTAGCAGCCGAGCAGGAGCAGCGCCGGTTTGTCGCGCAGGAACAGCGCGGTGGCGGCCCAGAACAGGGAAATGCCGCAGATCGCAATCACCGTCTGGCAATGCTCGAATCCCAGGGCGAGAAACTTGTGGTGCACGTGGCTCCGGTCGGCGGCAAACGGACTCTGCCCTGCGCAGAGGCGGCTCACCATCACCCAGAGCGCGTCGGCCACCGGCACTCCGACCACGAGCAGGGGCACCACCGGCTGGACCTCCCCGGCACTCCCCTGGGTCAGGGAGAGCGCCAGGAAACCGATCACGAAACCGATCACCAGGCTTCCGGCATCCCCCATGAAGATGCGCGCCGGGAAGACGTTGTACTTGAGGAAACCGAGCATGGCGCCCAACAGGGCAACGCAGAGGATCTGCACCTCGACGTTGCCGCTGCGGAAGGCGAGCACGCCAAAGGCGACCAGGGTGATTGCCGATATTCCCCCCGCCAGTCCGTCCAGACCGTCGATCAGATTGAAAGAGTTCACCACGCCGACAATCGCCACCACGGTGAAGGGGATGGCCAGCCAGAGAGGGAGCACGATCTCTCCCATTCCGAACAGGTCGCCAAGGTTGGTGATGTAGAGGTTGCCGACCGCCATGGTGCTGAGGACCGCGCAGATCTGGCCGAAGAGTTTGCGCAGCGGCGAAATGCCGTAGAAGTCGTCGACCACCCCGATCGCGAAGATGATCATCACCCCCGCCAGGATGCCCCGCATCCCCCGCGACAGGTCGACGTACAAAAGGAGCGTGAAGAGAAACGCCATGCAGATGGCGATCCCTCCCAGGCGCGGAACCGCATGGCGATGGACCTTGCGCTCGTCCGGCAGATCCAGCATTTTCTGCTGGGTGCCCCAGCGTTGCAGGAACGGCACCATGATCAGCGAGGCGAACAGTGCGGTCGCGAAGATGTAGCCGAGCGCGATTGGTGTGATAGCAGGTATCATAAAAAACTCCGCACAACCCTTTGGTTTGCTTGGTACATCTCGCCTTTGTGAATTGGTGGGACAGAACTTTAAACGCCTGCGCCCTGTGCTTCGCTACCTCCTCCCCCTTTTTACCATGGAGGAGTTTCCAAGCCGGGTGCTACAGTCAGCCGGGAATAACACCAATGGACACGAACGTTGTTCTGGTGGCCTCTATCAGTTTCGGGCCGCATTGAAAATTCGTGTGAATTGGTGAAATTCGTGGCTGGAATCTTTTCCAGGTCCGAAGATTGGGTCCCCCCCACGGCGGAGCCGGGGGGGGACCTTGATGAACATCATTCAACCATCAGGGGTTCCTGGTGATGGTTGCGGATACGGCAGTGGAGACATTTCCCGCAGCGTCCTTGAAACGGACGCTGATGTTGTTGACGCCCAGGGCCAGCGCGACGTCCCGGGTGGCGCCAAAGGGCTCGAAGGGGAGGTAGTTGACCCCGTTCGTGCTGAACTGCATCTGGGTGACGCCGCTGGCATCGGTCGCCGTCAGCTCCAGGGTGCCGGTCGCCGAGGTGGTCGGGTTCGGCGTGCTGAAGGCTATGGTGCCGGTAGGCTGTGTGGTATCCACCGTGATGCTGGCCGAAATCGGGTCGGAGACGTTACCGATGACGTCCCTGAAGCGGACGTAGACGGTCTTGACCCCTTCTCCCGCCGGCAGCAGGGTCATCGACTTGGTGGTGGCATACGGCTCGAAGGCGAGGTAGTTGACGCCGTCCCTGCTGAACTGCATCTGGGTCACGCCGCTGGCATCGGCCGCCGACAGGGTCATG
>DNRQ01000097.1 GCA_003499925.1 Geobacter sp. | reverse complement strand
CTCGTCGGCGTTGCAGATCAGGTACTTGTGGTGGCCGGGAGAGGCCGCGCAGAAGGACCACTTCATGCCGGTGGGGAAACCGCCGCCCCCCCGGCCACGGAGCCCGGACTTCTTCACCTCGTCGGTGACCTCGTTGGGCTTCATGTTCTTGACGCAATGCTCGATCGCCTTGAAGCCGTCCTCTTCCAGGTAGGCGTCCAGGCGCTCGGGGTCGATCTGGCCGCAGCCGGTCATGACCACGCGCATCTGCTGATCCACGAAGGTGTTGTAGTAGGCCTTGGCCTTCTTCTTCTCGATGATCTCGTTGGCCACGATGTGCTGGTCCAGGATGGCGGCGACATCTGCCGGCACCACAAAGTCGTAGGTTACCCGACCCAGTTCCGGAGTGATGATGTCGACCAGCACGTCGTTGGCGCAGAGACCGCGGCAACCGGTCTTGACCACGTCGCAGCGCTTGCCGACCTGGGCCACGATCCCCTTTTCCTCTATCAGCCTGGTGAACTCGGCCTCAACCTCTCTGGCGCCGGCCGAGATGCCGCCGGTCCCCTGACAGATAAGTATCTTTACTGCTGCATTTTCGCTCATGACAAATGGTCCCCTGCTGGAAATTTGACGATTCGACTACTTCATCGGCCTCTGGTTGTAGATTTCCACGATCTCGTCCACCCTCTGGACAGTCATCTTGCCAAAGGTGTCGTCGTTGACCATCGCCAGAGGAGCCATGCCGCAGGCGCCCAGGCAGGCGACCTTTTCGAAGGTGTAGCGCAGGTCCTCGGAGGTCTCGGCGTGCCCGATGCCCAGCCTGCCGAAGAAGGTGTCCACGATCCGCTCGGCCCCCTGCACGTGGCAGGCGGTTCCGACGCAGACCCTGATGATGTAGCGGCCGCGCGGCTTCATGTGGAACTGCGAGTAGAACGTCAAGACGCCGTAGATCTGGCTCGGGTAGACGTTGAGCCTCTCCGCCACCAGTTCGATGGTCGGCTTCGGGACGAACCCGTAGCTGTCCTGGATTCCCTGCAGTACCGGCATCAGGTTGCCCGGCAGCGTAAGGTACTTGTCGATTATGTGGTTTGCATCCGTAAGATCGATTTCTTCGGCCGGAATCTCTTCGGCTGGAGCGTTAGACATTACCCCATCTCCTTTTATATCTCGTTATTTACCGGTCTATCTCGCCAAGCACGATGTCCAGCGTCCCGATGATCGCCACCAGGTCGGGGAGCATGGAGCCCTTGGCCATCTTCTCGATCGCCTGCAGGTTGACGAATGAAGGGGGACGGATCCTCATCCGGTACGGCATGGTGCCGCCGTCGGAGACGATGTAGTAGCCGAGCTCACCCTTGGGGGCCTCGACCCCCTGGTAGACCTCGCCCTCGGGAACCGGGAACCCTTCCGAGGCGATCTTGAAGTGGTGGATCAGCCCCTCGATCGAGTTGTAGACGCTCTCCTTGGGGGGGTAGCAGACCTGCGGCGCATCGGCCAGGATCGGGCCGGGCTTCAGCTTCTTCATGGCCTGGTCCACGATCTTGATCGACTCGCGCATCTCGACCAGGCGCACCTTGTAGCGGTCGAAGGTGTCGCAGTTCTCCCCCACCGGCACCTTGAAGTCGTAGTTCTCGTAGCCGGAGTAGGGGTTGTCGCGCCTCAGGTCCCAGTCGACGCCGGAGCCCCTGAGGGCCGGGCCGGTGATGCCGTAGTCGATGGCGTCCTCCGCGCTGATCACGCCGTTGCCCACGGTCCTCTGCAGCCAGATGGTGTTCTTGGTCAGGAGCCCCTCGTAGGTGTCGATGTGACCCGGGAAGGTGTCCAGGATCTCCTGGACCGCCGCCTCGAACCCTGCCGGCAGATCCTTGGAGAGGCCGCCGACGCGGAAGTAGTTGGAGGTCATCCTGGCGCCCGAGATCATCTCGTAGAGCTCCATCACCTTCTCGCGCTCGCGGAAGGCGTAGATGAAGACCGTCATGGCGCCGATGTCCAGCGCGTGGCAGGCGATCCAGACCAGGTGGCTCTTGAGACGGGTGAGCTCGTTCATGATCACGCGCACCACCTGCGCCCGCTCCGGGATCTCGATATCCAGGAGCTTCTCGACGGCCAGCACGTATCCCAGGTTGTTGCTCATCGGCGCCAGGTAGTCGAGGCGGTCGGTGAGCGGGAGGGTCTGGTGATAGGTCCGGTGCTCGGAGAGCTTCTCGACGCCTCTGTGCAGGTAGCCGATGTGGGGGGTGATCTTCTGTATCACCTCGCCGTCCAGCTCGACTACGAGCCGCAAAACGCCGTGGGTACTGGGGTGCTGGGGCCCCATGTTCAGTGTCATTATCTCGTTGCTAGCCATTGATCGCCTCTATTTATTGAAGATGGAAATCGTCCACTGGTTTCAGACTACGACAGGCGTCCCTTGTACGGTTCGCGATCCGGTCCCTGCAGCGGGTAGTCCTTCCGGAGCGGATGCCCCACCCAGTCGTCGGTCATCAGGATGCGGACCAGGTTGGGGTGGTTCTTGAAGTTGATCCCCATCAGGTCGTAGGTCTCGCGCTCCAGCCAGTTCGCCGTGTTCCAGAGCGCCGTGGCGGAGTCTATCGAGCAGTCGTTCTCGGTGACCGGCGCCTTGATCCTGATCCGATCCTTGTTCGGGATGGAGTACAGGTTGTAGACCACCATGAAACGGGGGTCCTGACCCAGGTAGTCGACCGCGGTGACGTCGGTTAGGAAGTTGTAGCGCAGGTCGTCCCTCAGGCACTTGAGGACTTCCAGGATCCTCTCCTTCTTCACGGTCACCGTCACCTCGCCGCGGAACTCCTTGCAGTCGAGTATGGAGTCCGCGAAACGCTCCTTCAGCTTCACTACAGCGCGATTGTTTTCTGCCATGTCAGCCTTACCTTTCCCTTTGGTCGTTGTAGATTACGCGGCCGGTTCGAGTCTTTCGCCCAAGCCTATGGAAGAGCCGAAGGAGTTGCGTTCCTTCATGATCTTGTCCTGCAGCTTCAGCAGGCCGAAGAGGAGCGCCTCGGGGCGCGGCGGGCAGCCCGGTATGTAGACGTCGACCGGCAGCGCCTCGTCGATCCCCTGCACCACCGAATAGGTGTCGAAGACCCCGCCCGAGCAGGCGCAGGCGCCCATGGCGACCACCCACTTCGGTTCCGGCATCTGCTCGTACACCGTCTTGATGACCGGAAGCATCTTCTTGGTCACCGTGCCGGCGATGATGATGCAGTCGGCCTGCCGGGGGGAGGCGCGGAAGATGATACCGAAA
>DNRQ01000030.1:5184-47546 GCA_003499925.1 Geobacter sp. | reverse complement strand
GCGCCGGAGCTGCCCCATCCCCACCCCAACCCTCCCCTTGAAGGGGAGGGGGTATTTCAGCGGAAGATTGACGCTATTCAGGTAACTTAATGGCAATTCCCTCTCATCAAAGGGAGGGGGGGAATTGCCTGACCTTGAAGGGGAGGGAGTTTTCAGGCGCCTGCGTGCTTGTTGTCATTATGGCTTTTCTTCCATCTTGCCCAAGAGCCTCAAGAGCCCGTCGAGGATGGTCACCGGGTGCGGGGGGCAGCCGGGGATGTAGAGGTCGACCGGGAGCATGTCCTGCACGCCGTCGTGGGCCTCGGGGGAGCCGATGAAGGGGCCGCCGTTGATGGCGCAGGCGCCGCAGACAACCACCAGCTTCGGGGCCGGGATGGCGTCGTAGGTCTGCATCAGGGCCTCGCGCATGTGCTCGGTCACCGGGCCGGTCACCCAGAGGGCGTCGGCGTGGCGGGGGCTGGCTACGAACTGGATCCCGAAGCGGCCGATGTCCCAGCCTATGGTGGAGAGGACGTTGGTGTCGGCCTCGCAGCCGTTGCACCCGCCGGCGACGACGGAGCGAAATTTCAGGGAGCGGCCGAAAAGGGAGAGCATCTTGGCGTCGAGGGCCTGGGCCAGCCGCTGCTCCTCCCCTCCCCTCACGACCAGGTCTTCGCGGCGGTTTGCCGCGAGCCGCGCGTCGCGGCTGTAGGCGATTCCACCGTGCGGACAGGCTTGCACGCAGTCCGGGCAGAAGAGGCATTTGCCCAGGTCGACGGAGAGCTCCGGGGTGCAGCTGATGGCGCCGACGGGGCAGACGTCGGCGCAGACACGGCAGTCGGGGGGACAGGCGGTCTTGTCGAGCACGGGATAGCCGCGGAAGCGCTCCGGGAGCGCTATCGGCTGTTTGGGATAGCCGGTGGTGCGGTGCCCCTGCTTTATACGGGCTAGGATGGCCTTGATCATGATGATGCTCCTGTCGGAAAACACACGTTCTACGTTCTACGTTCTACGTTCTACGTTCTACGTTCTACGTTCTACGTTCAAAGTTCAAAGTTCAAAGTTCAAAGTTCCGAAAAACCGTTAGAAGTTAACCATTAGCGTCCTTCGCGTCCTTTGCGTCCTTCGCGTAACAGCTTCTCTTACTACAGGTCGAACCCGCAGTAGGAGAGGTTGAAGCTCTTGTTGCAGAGCGGGAAGTCGGAGATCTGCTGACCCCGCAGCGCCATGGCTAGACCGGTCCAGTTGTGGAAGGAGGGGTCGGTGATCTTGTAGCGGGCAAAATGGCCATGCTCGTCGGTCAGGGCGACGTGACAGATCTCGCCGCGCCACCCCTCGGTCAGGGCAACGGCCAGGGTGTCGGCGCCGATCGCTGCTACGGGGTATTGGATGGCTACTCCGGGAAGCTGCGCCAGTTGTTCCTCGATGAATTCGAGCGACTTCTCCACTTCGAGGCAGCGCACCAGGGTGCGGGCGTAGACGTCTCCGGCCTTCGCGGTTTCCACCGGGAGCTGTGTCATGGTGTAGATGCCGAAGGGGTGATCGCGACGGATGTCACGGTTGAGCCCGCTCGCCCTGGCGGCGGGTCCCACCAAACCCAGTTCCAAGGCGGTCTGCTCGCTTACTACACCGGTTCCCTCCAGCCTCGCCATGACCGACGGGGTATCCCACAACAGCTCGATTGCGTTGCTGACGTCGTCACGCGCGACGACGACTCGCTTGGCCATCCTGTCGGCCAGATCCTTTCCCACGTCGAAGTTCACTCCGCCCGGGATGACCAGCCCGCGCCCGAAACGGCTGCCGCAGAGCTCGGCGCTGAGGTTCAGGAAGTCCCCGCGTATCCGGCCGCAAAAGGAGGCGGTCGGCAGATAGCCGACATCGCCGGCGATGGCGCCCAGATCGCCGGTATGGTTTGCCAAACGCTCCAACTCCAGCGCGATGCCGCGGATGGCGTGGGCGCGGGCGGGAACGCGGGCGCCTGCCAGCGCCTCGACGATCATGGCGTGGGCTATGCCGTGGCCGATGGTGGTATCTCCGGCTATGGTTTCCATCTGCTTGAGCGTTTTCCCGGTCAGCGGCCCAAGCACCATGTTTTCGATGCCGCGGTACTGGTAGCCCAGGGAGATCTCCAGATGCATCACCTCTTCGCCGAAACACTGGAAACGGAAATGGCCGGGCTCGATGATGCCGGCGTGGACCGGCCCCACCGCGACCTCGTGAACCTCCTCCCCCTCGACCCGATAATACTCCATGATGCCGACCCTTTCCGGAACGGTCGGGGCAACCCCGGGGGGCGAGGCCATCGGCTTCTGGAAACGGACCGGCTTGGGCCAGGGGTGCCCCTCGAAGACCATGTCGAACTGCTCGGCGATCTCGCGCTCGAACAGGTGCAGCTGGGGGGCGCATTCGACCAGGGACGGGAAGGAGGCGGTGGTGACCAGGGTGCTCATCACGCCGAGGGTCGCGTCGGCTTTGGAGGAGAGCAGGCAGTAGAGCTTCAGGAATACCCCCTCCGGGGCGCCGAAGTAGGAGACCACCCGCCAGCCGCTGTCCAGCCCTGCCAGCATCTCGTCCAGGAACTCGTCCCGGGAGAGCGCCGGGACCTCACGGCGTGGGACGGCTCCCCCGTTTTGCAAGAGAAGGTATTTGCGGCTCATTTGCCACCCCCAAGCATGCCGGCCGCCTCAGTCAGCAGCGTATGCAGCGGCGCCGGTATCCATACCCCCAACAGCAGGATCACACCCATCAGCAAAAGCGGCGGGAGCACGGTATGCACGGTGTCGCGGTACTGCGTCTTCTCGATGTCCTTGGGTATCTTGCCGAAAACGACCGGCAGCACGGTGGAGGCCATGCCGATGAAGATCATGGCGAGAAACAGCAGAAACAGCCCGCCGCTCCAATAGTTCCCCTGGACAAAGGCGGAGCTCACGATTAGGAACTCGCTCACGAACGGTCCGAAGGGGGGCGAGCCGGTGATGGCGAGAAAGGCCGCCAGGAAGAGCGCCCCGGACCAGGGGGTGCGCCTCAGTGCGCCGCGCACGAACTGGGTGCTCTTGGAGTTATAGGCGCGGTGGATGTTGCCGGAGGAGAGGAAGAGCACTCCCTTGGTGAGGGCGTTGTTGATCATGTGGAGCAGCGCACCGAAGAGCGCCGCCTTGCCAAGGCCTAGCGCCACGGCGATGATCCCCACGTGCTCGACGCTGGAATAGGCGAGCATCCTCTTGAAATCGCTCTGCCTGGCCATGAAGACGGCGGCGAAGGCCATGGAAACGAGCCCCATGAAAAGGAGCACTTCCTGGAACATCGCCCCTTCGGTCGAGGCGATGGCAATCTGGTAGACCCGCAGCAGCGCGAGCAGCGCGCAGTTCACCAGCCCCCCGGCGAGCAGAGCCCCCACCAGGCCGGGCGCCTCCCCGTAGGCATCGGGCTTCCAGGTGTGCAGGGGAGCAAGCCCCATCTTGGAGCCGAATCCGACCAGCAGGAAGATGAAGGCCGCATGGCGCCATCCCGGGTGCAGGTGCGGGGCGTCGGAGATCAGCGACCCCAGGAGCAGGGTCACGTCCTGCTGGGCCACGATGGTGGAGTAGGCGAGAAAGAAGAGCCCCAGCAGGGCTATGGCGATGCCGACCGAGCAGATCAGGAGGTACTTCCAGGTCGCCTCGATGGAGCGCGCGTTGTGATTGAAATAGACGAGCGGCGCCATGGTGAGGGTGGTCGCCTCCAGGGCGATCCATAGCAGTCCCAGGTGCTGGGAGATGGTCACCAGGGTCATCGCGGAGAGGCAGACCAGGAACGCCATGCAGAGGATCCGGTTGGGGCGGAGCCTGCGGTAATTCAGGTAGCCGACCGCGTAGGTTGCGCAGATCGTGAAGAGGATGCTGCTGCTCAACAGCGAAAGCTTCCCCAGGGGATCGAGATAGATCCAGCCGGCGGGTGACGGGGGGGGGGTGTCGACCAGAAGTATCGCGGTCATGGCCAGATGCAGCAGGGCAAAAACCGGCAGCACGAAGGAGCGCCTCCGGTTGTCGGGAACCAGCCAGGCGATCAGGGCGCCCAAAAGCGGCAGTAAAACGATGGCCCACATCATATGCATTATTCCTCTCGCAAAGTGCTGAGTCTGGAGGTGTCGAGGGTCGAAAATTCGCGGCTGATATGGTTGATGACGATACCCATGACGAAGATGCCGACCAGCAGGTCGAGCAGCGCCCCCGCCTCGACCATGACGGGCATCGCCTCGGCCAGCAGCAGCCCGAAGATGAAGATGCCGTTCTCCATAAGGAGGTAGCCGATCACCTGGGAGATCGCCTTGCGCCGTCCCATGAGGATCAGGAATCCGCACATCACGGTGGCGATCGAGGCGGGGACGAAGAGGAGCCCCTCGTGCTCGGGTGCCAGCGGCAGCTTGGCGGCGAAGATGAAGGCGAGCGAGGTGAAGAGCGCTCCCAGCACCAGCGAAGGGATGTAGCCGATGAAGGGGACGAATTCGCGCTGGATCTCGGCCTTGCGGATGGCGCGTATGATCAGGATCGGGATCACGGCCCCCTTCACGGCGATGATGCTGACCACGATCAGCACGAGGTGCCATGAAAACGGGTGGATCAGCGCCGGGAGCACGCCGAGCAGCACCCCCTGGAGCGCCACGGCGCGCACGGAGAAGGCGAGACGGCTGGTGCCGAGCACCGCGAAGTTCAAGAGCAGGCAGAGCACGAGGAATTGGTCGGCCAGGGTGTTCATCGCATCACCTCACTACCAGTACGAGCGAAAAAGCGGTAAGTATCATGGCCGCGACCAGCAGCTGCGGCACCCGGATCAGCCTGAGTCGCGCCATGACCGATTCCACCACGCCGATCGCCACGGCGAGCGCCAGCATGGAGCAGGCGAAGATGCCCCAGTCGAGATAACCGTTGCCGCCGGTGAACGGAATGGCGATGTTGAGAAAGAGCGCGCCCAACAGGTAGAGCTTCAGGGCGGCGCCGTACAGGATGCAGCCGAAGTAGGGGCCGCTGTGGTCCAGCACCATCACCTCGTGGATCATGGTGAGTTCCAGGTGGGTGTTGGGGTCGTCGAAAGGGATGCGGCAGTTTTCGGCCAGCAGCACCACGAAGAGCCCGGCCAGCATCAGCAAAAGCGCGGCGCCGGCGCTGACCCAGACGGAAAGGGTCACGTGCTGCAGCATCGGCGTGAGCGACATGGTGCCGGAGAGCCTGGTCAGGGTGATCAGGGCGAAAAACAGGGTCGGCTCGGCGAGGCAGGAGAAGGTGACCTCCCGGGCGGCCCCCATCCCCTCGAAGGCGGAACCGGTGTCGAGGGCCGCCACCGTGGTGAAGAAGCGCCCCAGGGCGAAGAGATAGGCGAAGAGGATCATGTCCCCTTCGAAGGAGATCGGCGCCGGGTGCTTGCCCAGCGGCACCAGGAGCGCCGCGAACAGGGTCGCCGCCAGGGTGACCACCGGGCCGGCCCGGAAGATCCAGGTGGTGGTGTCGCTCAGCACGACCCCCTTTCTCATCAGGCGGCTCAGGTCGTAGTAGGGTTGCAGGAAGGGGGCACCCACCCTGCCGGCAAAGGCCGCCTTGGTCTTGCCGATCACCCCGAGGATGAGCGGCGGCATGGCGAGGACCAGTACCATATGGAGCAGCGTATCGATCATGTCCGTCTCCAAGTGATCAATTGCAGAAAATTCATTGTCTAATTAGACCTCCTACTCCACCCAGAACATGAGCAGAAAAAGGGTGGCGAAGATGTACAGGATGTAGATCTGCACTTCGCCGTGCTGCAGGCGCCGTATGAAGGCGAATCCGATTCCGACCACGCTGAAAACCGGCTGGATCACGCGGTAGAGGATGGTCTCCTCCGGGATATAGCTAAGCCGGACAGCCGCGGGCGCCACGCCGGCAATCCCCCCCACGGTGATCCTGGCGCGGATCAGGGGGGAGGCAAGCGAGCCCAACATGTCGCCGAAGGAACTGGCGGTGTACTGCATGCGCGCAGTCGGCCGCAGGTAGCCGCAGCCCCAGGTGGGACCGGAGCCGGCAGGGAGTGCCGAGCCCCTGCGCCTTAGATACCAGAAGAGCGCGGCGGCCAGGACCAGCACGCATCCCCCGAGGGACGCGAACCATAAGGCCCTGACCGGCAGACCGGGATAGCGCAGAGTCGCAGGTGTCACGGCTGAAACTACCGGGTGCACCAGTCTCAGGAAAAGCTGGGGAAAGAGACCGCCCAGAAGGCTCAGGAGCGCCAACAGGGCCATGGGGAGCAGCATGGCGGCGGGCGCCTCGTGCACCTTGGCGGCCTCGGGGGAGCGGGGGGCGCCCAGGAAGGTGATGCCGAAGAGCTTGACGAAGCTGATCACTGCGACCCCTCCGACCAGCGCGAGCACCGGTGCGCCCAGCGCGAGGTAGGGCTCCGGGGCGCGCGCCTCCCCGAAGAAGCCGAGGTAGAGCAGGAATTCGCTGGCAAATCCGTTGAAGGGGGGAAGCCCGCAGATGGCGACCGCGCCCCCCAGACAGAGGGCGGCACTCCAGGGCATGCGGGCGGCAAGCCCCCCCATGCGGTCCATGTCCCGGGTGCCGGTCGCGTGCATGACGCTCCCGGCAGCAAAAAAGAGCAGCGGCTTGAACAGGCTGTGGTTCAGCACATGAAAGAGCGCCCCGGCAAGCCCCAGGTAGGCAAGGCGCGGATTGGCCGTGCCCTGCCCCACCAGCGCCATGCCGATGCCGGCCGTGATGATGCCGAGATTCTCGATGCTGCTGTAGGCCAGGAGGCGCTTGATGTCCTTCTGGGCGGAGGCGATGCAGATTCCCATGAGCGCGGAGATCAGGCCGGCCAAGACGAGCAGGATGCCCCACCAGAGGGGATGCCCGGGGAAAAAGGAGACCACGCGCAGGATGCCGTAGATGCCGATCTTGAGCATGACTCCCGACAAGAGGGCCGAGACGTGGCTGGGGGCGTTGGCGTGCGCCGAGGGGAGCCAGATGTGCAGGGGCATGATGCCGGCCTTGGAGCCGAAGCCTACCACTGCGGCGATGAAGATGAGCGAGGCGGAGGCCGCCGCGAGCTGCAGGGAGCCGGTCCCGGGGAAGAGGAAGCTGCCGGTGGCAAGCCTTAGCTGGGAGAACAGGACCAGAAGCGACGCGGCGCCGATATGGCTTGCGATCAGGTAGACGGTGCCGGCGCTGCGCACCTCGGGTTCCTCATGCTCGGTCACCAGGAGGAAATAGCCGGCCAGAGCCATGATCTCCCAGGCGATCATGAAGAGCGCGCCGTTTCGTGCCACGACGACCAGCGCCATGGCGGCGCAGAGGAGTCCGTAAAAGAAGGTGACCGAAGGTTCGCTCGAGCGGTGGGAGGCGGCCGGCCAGTAGCCGCAGGCGTAGAGTGAGCCGGCCGGAAAGACCAGGAATATCGGGATCAGGAAGAAGAGAGAGAGAGGATCGAGGGCGATCTCGCAGGCGCCGAAGGGGAGGTTCCAGTCGATGACAAAGCCGGCCCGTGCGCCGGAGGCGAGCATCGAGACGAGCGCGGGGAGTGCCAGCAAGGAGGCGGCCAGGGCACCGGCTGTGGCCAGGCGCTGTCCGAGGGGACCATGTCTGAGGAAAAGACCGGGTACGCCGGAGCAGGCTGCGAGAATCGTTGCGGTAATCACGAGAACGGCAGGGTCTCGCACCATTTCAGTAAACATTGCCAACCTTTCTGAGGGAGGAACGGATAGCGAAACTTCTCCCCAATGTGAGCAGAGAGATACGATCTTCATCATCGACTATCAGCCTCCCCTTGCGCCACATCGACCGGCAAAGGTCGGCGGGCTTCGGGGAGGGGAGCAAAAGTGCAGCAATTACGGCATTGGACGGGGCTCGCCCCGCGGGTGGATCAGGGTGAAACTGTCAGGTCGCCTTTGAAGAAAGTCCAACCCCCACTGCCATTAAGTTAACTGATCAGCGCTGATCCTCCGCTATTCACGTCCCTCCCCCTGCAAGGGGGAGGTCAGGAGGGGGATGGGGGTGTTTGGCACCGGAGCTACCCCATCCNNTGAAGGGGAGGGAGTTTTATCAGCGGAAGATCAGCACTAATCAGGATAAGTTTAGCTCCAACTGCTGGCTCCCCCCAGCTCCCCTCAGCGGTGCAGGCAGGCCTGCTGCCCGGATGCGTGCGAGTGACTCAAACCGTCTCTTTGCTTGGTGGCTTCAACGGCGGCGCAGTAGGCGCCCTGGAGCCCGTCCGGCTCGGTGACGCACATGCCGAGATCGCGCAGCAGCCCGTCATTGAGGCCGTAGATCCAGCTATGGACCGCGAGACTCTGACCACGGGACCAGGCATCCTGAACCACCGTGGTGAGACAGATATTGACCACCTGCTCGATCACGTTCAGCTCGCAAAGCCTGTCGACCCGGGTAGCCTCGTCGTCGATACCGCCCAGATATGCCTCGTGTTTGATACGCACATCCTGAAGATGCCTGAGCCAGTTGTCGATCAGTCCCAGCCTCGCGTTCTGCAGGGCCGCGGAAACTCCTCCGCAGCCGTAATGGCCACAGGCGATGATGTGCTTGACCTTCAGGATGTCGACGGCGTACTGCATCACGGAAAGACAGTTGAGGTCGGTGTGCACAACCAGGTTTGCCACGTTTCTATGCACAAAGAGTTCGCCGGGGAGAAGTCCCACGATCTCGTTGGCGGGGACGCGGCTGTCTGAGCAGCCGATCCAGAGATACTCCGGGGCCTGCTGCAGGGAGAGCCTGGTGAAAAAATCGGGATCTTCGGCATGCACCTGGTCGGTCCAGGCGCGGTTGTTGTCAAAGAGGCGATCTAGTTTCTGATTGTTTGGCATTGTTTTACCTGCTGTACTTTCCCTGGAACAATTGTCGACCCGGTTAACCATGAGCCGACTGTCCTACTTTGTACCACAAACCGGGGCGCTTTAAAATCTCAATGAGAAGGTATACGAGATATTCTCATTACGGTTCAGCGCATGGTCACCACCAACAGCAGCACCAGTGTGAGGAAGGAGTAGAAGATATAGATGTTCAGCTTTCCATGCTGCAGCCTCCGGACCGGCGCCGACTTGCGGTACAGGTATTCCAGGAAGGGGAGATAGATCCGCTCCAGCACGGTCTCGGGGAGATGGCTCTCGAAACGCCCCGGCAAGGGGAAGAGGCCCGTCACCTCGGTACGGTGCAGCTCCGGGCGCAGCGCGCCTCGAAACCACGAGACCAGCGTGGCGCCAAAAGATGACGAGGTGTACTGCATGCGGGGCGTGGGCTGCAGATAACCGCACCCCCAGGTGGAGGAGACGGCGTGCGGCAGGCTCCGCGCGCGCCGCAGCAGGAACAGCGCCACCAGGGCCGTCAACGCGAGCAGGCAGATTCCCAGAAGCGACAGCCACCCCAGAGGCACCAGGTCGGCGATCCCGCGGGAGGCGAGGGAGCCCCGGTAGCCGACGATGGCGCTGTTCAAGGGGAGGGCGATCAGCGCGGGCGCCACCCCGATCAGGATGCAGATCAGGGAGAGCAGGGCCATCGGCCAGAGCATCCAGGCGGGCGCCTCGTGACCTCCCGCGTGCTCGGCCGAGCGCGGCGTGCCGAGGAAGGCGACCCCGTACACCTTCACGAAGCAGGCGACGGCAAGGGCTCCGATGAGCGCCAGGACAGGTGCGGCCAGTCCGGGGGCGGCCCCGGCGATGCCGTGGTAGGAACGGATGGAGGAGAAAAAGCCCAGGTAGACCATCAGCTCGCTGACGAAGCCGTTCAAGGGGGGCAAGCCGCAGATGGCGACGGCGCCGACCAGAAAAAACAGGGAGCTGAAGGGGAGCCGCCGCGCCACCCCCCCCATCCGGTCGATCTGTCTGGTGCCGGTGGCATGGATCACGGAGCCGGCGGCGAGAAAGAGCAGCGCCTTGAAGGTGGCGTGGTTCACTACGTGCAGCAGCGCGCCGCCGAGCCCCAGCACGACCAGCGCCGGGTTCCCCTGGCTCTGCCCCACCAGCGCCGCGCCGAGCCCCATCATGATGATCCCGATGTTCTCTATGCTGTGGTAGGCCAGGAGCCTCTTCAGGTCGTGCTGCCCGATGGCGAAGGCAACGCCGATCACACCCGAGACCCCCCCCAGAACGAGCACGCTGCAGCCCCACCAGACCGGCAGATCGGTGAAGGCCGAGAAGACCCGCACCATCCCGTAGATCCCGGTCTTCAGCACCACTCCCGAGAGGATGGCCGAAATGTGGCTGGGGGCGTTGGCGTGCGCCGAGGGGAGCCAGATGTGAAGCGGCATCATGCCGGCCTTGAGGCCGAAGCCGATCAGGGCGGTGACGAAGATGCCGCTCGCGATCCCCGTCTGCGCCGAGAGGGTTCCCTGCGCCGGAAACAGGAAGGCGCCCGTGCTCCCCTGCAGCAGGGAAAACATGGCGAAGAGCGCCAGGGCACCGATGTGGGCCGTGATCAGGTAGAGGATCCCCGCATCGCGCACCTCCGGCTTCTCGTCCTCGGTGGTCAGGGTGAAATAGGCCGCCAGGGCCAAGACCTCCCAGGCGATCAGGAAAAGCACCGTGTTCCTCGCCAGAAGCAGCGTGGTGAGCGCCGCGGCCAAAAGCCCCAGGAAAAAGGTGAGCTTGCCGACGTTTCCCGGGTGCTTTTGCGCCGGCCAGTAGCCGACGCCGTAGACGGCGCTGCAGCCGGTAACGATGAAAACCGGCAGCAGAAAGAGCGCCGAGAGCGGATCGACCCCGACCTCGGCCGCTCCGAAGGGAAGTCCCAGGGGGACCACGAAGCCGAGCGAGGCGGGTGCCAGCAGGGTCCAGAGGGCGCCGGCCGCCCCGGAGAGGGAGCCCGCCAGCATCAGCGAGGCGGCGGCCTTTTGGGCGGCGCCGGACCCCTTGCGCAGCAGCAGGGGGATTCCCGAGAGCGCCTGGAAGGCGACGGCGAGCGAGAGCAGGATGAAAGGTGTCGACTCGCCGCAGGGGTGCACCGCTAGCTCCTCATGTCATGCTCGAAGCGCCGGGCAGCCTCGAGGATGCCGACCGGATCGCAGGCGTGGTTCAGGGTGGCCCGGAACTGCCCGTCGTGAAGCGCGTAGGCGAGCCGGGACAAAAGGTGCAGGTGGACCTTGACGGTGGGGCTCGTCAGCATGAAGAGTATCCGGACCGGCTTGCCGTCCAGCGCCCCGAAGTCGATGGGGCTCTCCAGGAAGCAAAGTGATATGGCCGGGGCAGGCTTGTTCTGCAGCAGGATGGGGTTTCTGACGTGCGGAATGGCGATGCCGTCGCCGACGGCGGTGGTGCCGAGCGCCTCGCGGGCGAGCAGCACCTGGAGCAGGAATTCCGGGTCCATCTGGGGCGGCAGCTTGAGAAGATTCACCACGTTTCTCAGCACCGAGAGCTTGTCGGCGCCGGGGACGCCGCAGTGGACGCCGCCGGCCTCCAGCGCCTCGAAGAGGGTTGGCAGCCGGATATCGGCCTGAGCCGCGGCGAAAAGCTCGGGGGGGACCTTGATGCCATGCTCCGTCGCCCACTCGAGCAGGTCGACCCGGTTGATCCGGTAGCTTCCCTTCACCAGGGCGGCCGGGAGCTTCTCCTTCTTGATCCACCTGATCACCGCACCCTCTTCCTTGTTGAGCAGAGCGGCTACTTCTGATGCCTTCATCAACATGCGGTTACTCCCCATGCTCGTGAACTTGAGAGATGTATAACACCCTTCCAACAAAGAAACAAGGTTTTGAACCGGAAAATTTTCGCGGGGGTCAGCGCCCCGCGCCGGCGGAGCGGGGCGCGAAAAGGCCCCCGGGACGGAATCCCGGGGGCCTTGGCACTTCTTTTAGACTGTTTTATATCCTAATGCTTGGAGTGCTGTTCTCCCCCGGGGACGTCCTGCCCGCCTGCCGAGTGGCACTCGCTGCAGTTGGTCTTGAAGAGTTCGTCGCCGATATCGACCGGATGCACGAACTCCGTCGTCTTGGCCCCCGCGGGGATGTTCTCCTGCTTCTGGCTCAGCACCGAATGGCACATGTTGCAGTCCTTGGAGATGATCCTGCCGTCTGCCGCCTTGTGCTTGCCGTCGTGGCAGCGGAAGCAGCCCGGGGTGTAGAAGTGGCCGATATGGTTGGGATAGGTGTTCCAGGCGAGCTTCATCGCCGGGAAGAAGTTCCTCTCGTAGATGTCCTGAACCTCGGAGACCGCCTTCTTGATCTCCTTCTCCTTGCTCTTGGCAAGGGCCGGATATTTCTCGGCGTAGTAGGCAGGGATTTCCTTGGCGATGGCTGCCTTGGCCTCTTCCTTGTTCTTGTAGGGCCTGGTGACGATCTCCACCGCGACCTTCTTCATGTACGGCAGGCTCCGGTCGATCCGACCGGAGACGAAGCTCTCATCCATCTCGATTCCGGGGGCGCGGTAGACGTGGGCCGGACGGTTGTGACAGTCGAGGCAGTCCATCACCCTCTTGCCGGCCTTGGCGACCTCGTCCCTGGTCAGCGGCTTGTCGGTATCGACGTACTCGGTGATCGAGCCGTCCTTCTCCTTCACCGCAATGTAGGGGATGTTCATGCGCTGCCTGTCGGTGGCGATGTAGGTCACCTCGGAGCCGATGTGCCAGTGGATCCCCTTGGAATGGGCGCTCTTCGGAGTGCCGCCGATGTTGATCAGCATGTTGATCTCGCGCGGCGAGTTTTCCTCATTGGGAGCGTAGTGATAGAAGATCTTCTGCCTTCCCGCGTAGAACTTCTCGGGCCAGTGGCAGTGCTCGCAGGTGTCGCGGGCCGGGCGCAGGTTGTCGATCGGGGTATGGATGGTCTCCGGGTAGGTCTTGAACACCACCGCGTAGAGCTGCCTCATCCCGGAGAGCTTTGCCTTTACGTACCAGGCGGCGCCGGGGCCGACATGGCATTCGACGCACTTCACCTTGGCGTGCGGGGAGTTTTTCCAGGCGACGTGCTCAGGCTCCATGACCACGTGGCAGAGCTCGCCGCAGAAGGTGGTCGATTCGGTGAACTCGAAACCCTTCAGCGAGGCGACCGAGACGAGCAGCACGAAGCCGATGCTGGCGAAAATGAAGAAGATGAACAGATGCCGCTTGTGCGGATCGTTGAAGTCGACCCGCGGAAAGGCCGGGATATCCTCGTCCGGGTGGGCGCGCCTCTTCTGCCGGACCAGGAACGCCCCTACCGGAACCAGGATGAGGCCGAAGATGAGCATCCCGGGGAACAGGAAGTAGGTCATCAGGCCCAGGTAGGGCTTCTCCACGCCGGTTATCCCCTCGTAGGAAAGGAAACCGATGATCAATCCGGCGGCCGTCACCGCCAGGATCATGCCGACGAGGCTGATCATGTTCCAAGCGTAGCCGGCGTACTTTCTAAGTGCCATGTGTTTCTCCTTGCATTAAGTTCGTGTCGCGGTAGTACTAAAAATCGCGTAACTTTACTCTGCGTAAACGAAATTGTCAAAACAAAGTAACTTAATTTCATCACACACACCATAAAACGTTAATCTACAAATTAGTAGTATATTTTCCTACAGTTAACGTTGCAAAAGACCGATGGTATGGTAAATTCTTAACGCCGTTATATCCATTTCGAACCGGATCCAGCGCCTGTTTTTCAGGTCCGACCGCAGCCAGAGGGGCAAAGGAGGATAGCTGTGAAGAGTCATGTCTGGCGACCGCTCTATGTCGTGCTGCTCGTTATCGCGTTGGTCCTGGTGGCGAGGGAGATCCTGGTGCCGGCCGATTTCGGCGTGGGCTCCCGGGGCTACATGTACGGCTGGCACCGCCCAAGCAACGTGCAGGAGTGGAAGCAGGTGTCGGTCAAGTACCGCACCGCGCAGTACTGCAAGAACTGCCACCGGGACAAGTACGACGAGATCGTCAAATCGCCCCACGCCGCCATCAACTGCGAGAACTGTCACGGTCCGGCGCTGGGGCATCCCGACGACCCCAGGTCGCTCACCATCGACCGCAGCCGCGCGCTCTGCGCCAGGTGCCATTTCCGCCTGGAGTACCCCACCAGCGGCCGCGGCAAGATCCGGGGCATCAATCCGGCGACCCATCACCCCGAGCTTGACTGCGTCACCTGCCACTGGCCGCACGACCCGAGAAAGGAGGGACGGACATGATATCGCGCAGAAATTTCTGCAGGAACTCCCTGCTGCTGGCGGGGGGGCTCGCCATCCCCCTGGCCGCGCTGGAGCTTTTCGACCCCGGGCGCCTGGAGGCCGAGAAGATCGACGGCAAGAAGGTGCGCTGGGTCTTCCTGGTCGACACCCAGAAGTGCGTCGGCTGCGGCCTCTGCGTCAAGGAGTGCAAGATCGAGAACGAGATCCCCTACGACGCCAACGTGACCCGGACCTGGGTCGAGCGCTACATCGTCACCAAGGACGGCAAGACCCACATCGACTCCCCCAAGGGGGCGCGCGACGGCTTCGAGAGCAGCAGCGTCGATATCGGGCACGGGAAGTTCGAGGAGATCCGAGCCGGGGAGATCGACAAGGCGTTCTTCGTGCCGAAACTGTGCAACCAGTGCGACAATCCCCCCTGCGTCCAGGTCTGCCCGGTGGGCGCCACCTACCAGACCGAGGACGGCGTGGTGCTGGTGGACCGGAAGTGGTGCATCGGCTGCGGCTACTGCATCATGGGGTGCCCCTACGGCGTGCGCTTCTTCCACCCGGTGCACCACGTTGCCGAGAAGTGCAACTTCTGCTACCACCGGATCACCAAGGGGATGCAGACCGGCTGCATCGACGCCTGCGCCTTCGGTGCCCGGCGCATCGGCAACATCAGGGATCCGGAGGACCCGGTGACCAGGATCATCATGACCGAGCGGGTCAACGTGCTCAAGGAAGAGTACGGCACCAAACCGCAGGTGTTCTACCTGGGGTTCACCAAGGAGGTAAGATAGCCATGGTGCATGGAGAAGCCTGGACCCTGAAAGAATTCTTCGTCTATCCCAATGAGTACATCTACTGGACCATCCAGATCGTCATGTACCCGTTCATGACCGGCCTGGTGGCCGGCGCCTTCGTGCTCTCTTCCCTGTACCACGTTTTCGGCGTTAAACAACTGAAGGAGATCGCCCGCTTCTCGCTGGTCTTCTCCTTTGCGCTGCTCCCGGTCGCCATGCTTCCGCTCATGCTGCACCTGCAGCAGCCCCAGCGCGGCATCGAGGTGATGCTGACCCCGCATTTCACCTCGGCGATCGCGGCCTTTGGCATCGTCTTCACGACCTACGGCATGATCGTCGCTTCCGAGCTCTGGTTCGTCTATCGCAGGCACTTCGTGGAGAGCGCCCTGGCGCTGCGCGCCATTGCGCAAAGAAGCCCCGGGCAGCAGCTGGCGCACCTGCTCTTCTCCGCCCTGACCCTGGGGGCGATGGATATCGGAGAGGACGCCCTGGAGGCCGACGAGCGGGCGGTGAAGAAGCTTGCCGGCGCCGGCATCCCGGTAGCCTGCTTCCTGCACGGCTACGCCGGGTTCATCTTCGGCTCGGTGAAGGCGAACGCCCTCTGGATGACGCCGCTCATGCCGGTCATCTTCATCTGTTCCGCGGTGGTCTCGGGGATCGCGCTCTGCATACTGACCTACATCGTCACCATGGAGATCAGGAAGCTTCTGGCCCGCTGGAGGAAACAGAACTATCCGGAACTTCCCTCCCCGGATGAGCTGAAAAGCGCCGAGACGCAGGTGGTTGCCATGACGGCGAGGTATCTGCTCATGTTCATGGGAGCGGCCATCACCCTGGAACTGCTCGACCTGGTCTTCCGGGGTTATACGGCGGTGAAATCGTGGGATATCCTGCGAAACGTCATCTACGAGAGGGATTTCGTCAACATCTTCGTGATCCAGTACGGGCTGGGGAACCTGCTCCCGTTCATTATCTTCCTGATGCCGCGCCTGACCATCAGGCGGGCCGTGGCGGGGACCATGCTGGTGCTTCTCGGCGTCTTCATGATGCGCTGGAACGTCGTCATCGGCGGCCAGGCCTTCTCCTCCTCGTTCTCGGGGTTCATGCATTACACGCTCCCGATCTGGCCGCACAGCATGGAAACCTTCAAGGAGGGATTCTTCGGCGCCGCGATGGTGGGGCTGGTGCCGTTTTTTCTGTTCTGGGTTTTGAACAAGGTGATGCCGGTTTTCAAGGAGACGCATTAAGTCAAAGGCGGGGCTAGGGGCTAGGGGCTGGGGGCTGGGGGCTGGAACCGTAGGTCGGGTTAGCCCGCAGGGCGTAACCCGACGTGCCGTTGAGGTGGCCGGGAGGCGGTGTCGGGTTACGCAACGCTAACCCGACCTACGCCTGCGCCTTAAAACAATGGGACGCAGATTTACCTGAAAAGGCCTGATAAAAAGCTTGTTTCTTTATCAGAATTGATCAGGTAAATCTGCGTCCCATTGCCTTACTGCCATCGCCTCAATGGTACCCGAACTCCTTCAGCATGCGGCTGTTGTCGCTCCACTCGCCGCTCACCCGGACGAACAGCTCCAGAAAGACCTTGGTGTCCAGAAGACGCTCTATCTCGTGGCGCGCCTGGGTCCCGATCCGCTTCAGCATCTCCCCCTTCTTCCCGATAACGATCCCTTTCTGGGAGTCCCGCTCCACGTTGATGGTCGCCGCAATCGAGACCAGACCGTCTTCGCGCTCCTTGAAGCTATCGACCACAACCGCCACGGAATAGGGAACCTCGTCATGGGTGAGCCGGAAAATCTTCTCCCTGATGATCTCCGCCGCGATGAAGCGCTCCGGCAGGTCGGTCAGGATGTCGTCCGGGAAGTAGCACGGTCCCTGCGGGAGCAGCCCGTGCACGAGCTGCACCAGCTGCTCGACGCCGTCTCCGGTGAAGGCGGAAACCGGGATGATCTCCTTGAACGGGTAGTTCTCGCCGTAGCAGAGCATCCGCTCCAGAAGCTCCCCCTTCGGCACCAGGTCGATCTTGTTCATGACCAGTATGACCGGTGCGGATACCCCCCCCAATACCTCTTTGATCATGCCGGCCTCCTTGACGGGGTCGGCTGCGCCGTCAACCAGGAACAGGATCAGGTCCACCCCCTGCACCGCGGAGAGCGCCTCCTCCACCATGAACTTGTTGAGCCGGCTTTTCGCCCTGTGTATGCCGGGGGTGTCGATGAAGACGATCTGCCCCCCCGGGATGTTGTGGATACCCTTGATCCGGTTCCGGGTGGTCTGCGGCTTGTCCGAGGTGATGACGATCTTTTCCCCGAGGATCCGGTTCAGCAAGGTCGATTTTCCGACGTTGGGGCGCCCGACGATTGAGACAAAACCGGAACGGAATATATTTTCTGACATGATACGCCTCCTGACTGTTTGCAGCTGCTGGATCAAAGCTGTTCAAGATACGGGAAAAGATGCGGGAAGGGAAGGTTTCTTTCCCGGCTCTGCTCCGATAGCTCACAGGCATCGGTAACCGTATCAAGTATACACCTAAGCGTCCGGGAGTAGATTTTGCCATGTGGGTCGACTGGTCATTCGCCCATAAGGGAAACCAGCGCATTACAGACCTGCCACCATCTGCGTACCCCATCCCCACCCTGTCCCTCCCCTTGAAGGGGAGGGGACGCGGTAGGGGAGGTTTCCTGAAACTCCTCCCCCTTCAAGGGGGAGGTCGGGAGGGGGATGGGGATTGCTGACCGTCACCCTACAGCTCCAGTAGATCCGCCGACCGCCTACCTCCGCTCCACTCCAGCGCAATCCCACTCCTGCTGAGAGTGGCATCTTCCCTTACGGCCGTCACTGTGACTCCGAACTCCTCGGCAAGCCTTGCCAGGTTGCGCCTCTTCTGCCCCACGAGGTCCGAAATCCTCCCCGGCGGCGCGAAGAAGCCGACGCTGCTCCCCTTGGGGAGATCGGCTGCCATCGCGCTCATCAGGTCGTAGAAAAGCTCGGATTCCACCAACTGCCCGAAGGCGGGATGGTAGGGGCCTGCCAGCAGCACCCCCGGAGCCTCCAGCTCTGCGGTCGGCTGCAGCCCGAGCCTCAGCACCGGCACGCGGGCACGCAGCGCCGCAAGGAGCATGCGCCTGCAAAGGGAGACCGCCTGCTCCAGCGACTGCGGCAGATAGCTTCCGGCACGGTAGAGACCGGCAAGCCCGGTCCCCGAGATGACCAGGGTCGGGTAGATCCGCAGGAACGAAGGGTTGAGCGAGAGGACCCGGTCCAGCGAAGCGAGCGAGCGCTCCGCGGAGTCACCGGGAAGACCGGGCATCAGTTGAACACCCACCGAAAATCCCGCTTCCTGAAGCAGGCCGACGGCGCGCTCGGCGTCTGCAGCGCCGTGCCCCCGCCCGGAAAGCCGCAGCACCTCCTCGTTCATCGATTGAACGCCCAGTTCCACCGTTTCCACCCCCATCGCCTTGAGGAAGGCGACGGTATCGGCATCAACGGCATCGGGCCTGGTGGAGAGCCGGATCGCGTTGAGGCTGCCTGAGGCGAGGAGCGGCTGCAGCGCCCCCAGGAGGTATTGCTGATCCGGTTTGGGGAGGGCGGTGAAGGTGCCGCCGTAAAAGGCCGCCTCCAGCCCCCTTCCCGGTGAGCTCTCCCGATACTGCGCGATCTTTGCCTGCATCTCCTCGGCGCCGGGGAGCATCCCTTTGGCCCCGGCGATCTTCTCCTGATCGCAGAAGACGCAGCGGTGCGGGCAGCCCAGGTGCGGGATGAAGAACGGGACCACGACCGGCCTCAAGCCCCCCCCTTCAGAAGGATCGTGGCCGCCCGGGCGGCATCCTGTTCCGCCTCCTTTTTGGTCCGCCCTACCCCCTCCCCCATCAGTTCGTCCCCGATATGGACCTCGACGGTGAAGCGCTTGTCGTGGTCGGGGCCGGTTACCTGCTTCAGTAGATAATTGGGGAGCCCGCCCCGGGTAAGCCTTGCCAGTTCCTGCAGCTCGGTCTTGGAATCGCGCCCGGAGAGCAGATCGGACGAGGTGTAGAGCGGCGCGAACAGCTCCGACACCACGCGTTTGGCCGGCTCTATGCCGCCATCCAGGTAAAGTGCGGCCAAAAGCGCCTCGAAGGCGTCGGCCAATAGCGAGCGCTTCTGCCTGCCGCCCCCCTTTTCCTCACCGCGTCCAAGGCGCAGACAGGAACCGAGATCCAGCTCGGCCGCGATCCTCCCCAGGCTCACCTCGTCCACCAGCGCAGCCCTGATCCGGGTCAGTTCCCCCTCCCGGCTGGTCGGGAACTGCACCAGGAGCAGATCGGAGAGCAGAAAGTCGAGCACCGAGTCCCCGAAGAACTCCAGGCGCTGGTTGTCCTTGCCGAACCCCGCCTCGTTCACATAGGTGCGGTGGGTCAGCGCCTCCTCCAGCAGAGTCCTGTCCCGGAACCGGTAACCCAGCTTTTCTTCAATGCCGGAGAGGCTGTCGTCGTCTCTTTTGTCCATTAGATTCATCCCTTGTTGTCCATAGGATCATGAGGCTGCCGTATGTTGCCCAAATATAGCCAAACCCCCGCCGCATGGCAATAGCCATGCGGGTTTGCGCCCATTTAAATGTTGCATAATTATCCCCCCTCACCTATAATTCAGTGATTTTATAGGGATCGTGAGAGCATCCATATGGGCTTTTTCATTACATTTGAAGGTATCGAAGGGTGCGGCAAGACCACCCAGCTCAGGCTCCTGAAGGAGCGGCTGGAGGCGGCCGGCGAAAAGGTGACCTCGACCAGGGAACCGGGAGGGTGTCCGGTCGCGGACCAGATGCGCGCCATCCTGCTGGACGCGCAAAACAGCGCCATCACGCCGCTCGCCGAGCTGCTGCTCTATGCGGCGGCGCGCGCCCAGCACGTGCAGGAGGTGATCGTCCCGGCGCTTGAGCGCGGCGAGATCGTCCTTTGCGACCGCTTCACCGACGCGACCATCGCCTACCAGGGACACGGCAGGGGGCTCGACCTGGAGACCATCGCGCAGTTGAACAGGTTAGCTACCGGCGGGGTGGAGCCGAAGCTGACCCTTCTGATCGACTGCCCCGTGCAGGTCGGGCTCTCCCGGGCGCTGGCCCGCATCGAGGCGGGAAGCGGCGCCCGCGAGGAGCGCTTCGAGCTGGAGTCGGTCCGCTTCCACGAGCGGGTGCGCGACGGCTATCTGGCGCTGGCCCGGGCCTACCCCGAGCGCTTCGTCGTGATCGACGGCTCGGGGGACGTGGCGCAGACCGAAAAGCGCCTCATCGAGGCACTCTCGACCCGGATCCCGGTCCGCGATCCGGCCGGTCCTGCCGCGCCGCCGGCGGGGCTCTAGATGCCATTCTCCGAGATCATCGGCCAGGACCGGGCCATAGCCGTCTTGCGCCGCTCCATCTCCATGGGACGGGTGGCGCACGCCTACCTCTTTTCCGGCATCGAGGGGTGCGGCAAGAGAAAGAGCGCCCTCGCCTTCATCCAGGCGGTCTTCTGCGGCAGGGAGGAGGCGTGCGGCGTCTGCTCCTGCTGCAAAAAAGTGGCAAACGGGCAGCACCCGGACCTCCATATCCTGGAGCCGGACGGCGCCTTCATCAAGATCGACCAGGTGAGGGAGCTGCAAAAGGAGCTCTCCTACCGCCCGTTCGAGGCTCCCAAGAAGGCGTGCATCATCGACGGCGCCGACAAGCTGAACCTCTCCTCGGGGAACGCGCTCCTGAAAACCCTGGAGGAGCCGCCGGGCGATGCTCTCATGATACTGATCGCGCCTGAGCGCTCAGCCGTGCTGCAGACCATCCTCTCCCGGTGCCAGGCCCTGCAGTTCCAGCCGCTTGCCGCCGAGCTGATCGAGGGGCGCCTGGTGCGGGACCGGTTTCCTGCCGAGGCGGCCCGGGTCGCAGCGACGCTCTCCGGCGGCAGCCTCAAAAGAGGGATCGAGATCGCGACCGACGGCGTCCTGGAGGGTCGCGGCAGCTTTCTGGAGCGGATCATCGCGCTGAACCTGAAGGATGTCAGCGCGCTCTTCGCCGCGGCAGAAGAGTTCGCCGCAGACAAGGAGGGGCTTCCGGGGCTCCTGGAACTGCTCCTGTCGTTTCTGCGCGACATCCTCATCTACCGCTCCACCCCCGGCGCGCTGGCAAACGCCGACCTGGAGCAGCTGATCGCCCGGGAGGCGGCCCGCTGCCCGGAGAGCCGGGTCATGGAGCTCATCGAGCAGCTGGTAGCCATGCGCCGGATGCTCGCCCGCAACGTGAACGCGCGGCTGGCGCTGGAAGTATTCTTCATGCGCTTCGCGGCGAGATAGGGGCGGCCTTTAAAGTCCCCCTTTGAAAAAGGGGGCTCAGGGGGATTTGATTTCGACGGTTGCAACGGCAAATCCCCCCCGACCCCCCTTTTTCAAAGGGGGGAGGTTCAGACAGCAGTAAACTTGGAGGCATTTTTGGCAAGGATCGTAAGAATACAGTTCAGCACCGCAGGAAAGCTCTACGACTTCACCGTCGGGAAGACGGCGATCAAGCCCGGCGACAAGGTGGTCGTCGAGACGGAGCGGGGCAAAAGCATAGGACACGTGGTGGCAGGCCCCATCGAGGTGGAAGACTCGCTTGTCCCCGAGGGGATCAAGCAGGTGCAGCGTCTGGCGGAGGCTCCCGATCTGGCGGCGCTCGCGGCCAACGCGGTCAAGGAGAAGGAGGCGCACAAGTTCTGCCTGACCCGGATCAAGGAACGCGGCATGGAGATGAAGCTCGTCAAGGTGGAATACCTCTTCGACGGGAGCAAGGCGATCTTCTATTTCACAGCGGACGGCCGGGTCGATTTCCGGGAGCTGGTGAAGGACCTGGCACACGCCTTCCACACCAGGATCGAGATGCGCCAGATCGGGGTGCGCGACGAATCGAAGATGGTGGGGGGGATCGGGATCTGCGGCAGGGAACTCTGCTGCTCCTCTTACCTGCGCGAATTCGAGCCGGTCTCGGTCAAGATGGCCAAGGAGCAGAACCTCGCCCTGAACCCGAGCAAGATTTCGGGGCAGTGCGGCAGGCTCCTTTGCTGCCTCTCCTACGAGTTCGACACCTACTGCAGCCTCAGGAAAGGGCTCCCCAAATGCGGCAAGAGGGTGCAGTGCGGCTGCGTGGACGGCGAGGTGGTGAAGGTCAACGTGCTTCAGGGGACCGTCACCGTGAAGAACTCGGACGACACCATGGTACAGTTGAAGGGTGACGACATCAAGCCCGAGAACGTGAGCGAGCGGGTGAAGAAACCGCAGCCGGGCAAAGGCGAGGCGCCGTCCCAGCAGGATGCCAAGGGAAAGGGATCCCAAGGGGCCGGCAAGCAGCGCCGCAACCGACCCGTTGACGTCAAGGAAAGGAAAAAGGAGAAACCATCATGAAACCGGCTTTCTACGTCACCACCCCGATCTACTACGTAAATGACGTGCCGCACATAGGCCATGCCTACACCACGCTGGCAGCCGACGTGCTGGCGCGCTACAAGCGGCTCATGGGTTTCGATGTCTTCTTCCTGACCGGAACCGACGAGCACGGGCAGAAGGTGGAGAAGGCGGCAAACGCCGCCGGCGAAACCCCTCTGGAGCTCGCCGACCGGGTCATGAAGCGGTTCCAGTCGCTCTGGGAGAAGCTGGAAATCTCCCACACCGACTTCATCCGGACCACCCAGGAGCGGCACAAGAAGGGGGTCTCGGTACTCTTCGAAAGGGTGCTGGAGAAGGGTGACATCTATCTGGGCGAGTACGAGGACTGGTACTGCACGCCGTGCGAGACCTTCTGGACCGAGACCCAGCTGATCGACTTCAAGTGCCCGGACTGCAACAGGCCGACCGAGAAGCTCAAGGAGGAGTCGTACTTCTTCCGGATGAGCAAATACCAGGAGCAGCTCTTGGCCCACATCGAGGCGAACCCGGAGTTCATCCAGCCCAAGAGCCGCCGAAACGAGATCATCTCCTTCGTGAAGGAGGGATTGAGGGACCTCTCGGTCTCCCGCACCACCTTCCAGTGGGGGATCCCGGTGCCGGGAAACGACAAGCACGTGGTCTACGTCTGGTTCGACGCCCTGGCGAACTACATCACCGCCCTGGGCTACCCCGACGAATCCGGCAATTTCGGCAAATACTGGCCCGCCGACGTGCAGCTGATCGGCAAGGACATCCTGCGCTTTCACACCGTCTACTGGCCGACCTTCCTGATGGCCGCCGGGCTCCCGATCCCCTCCAGGGTCTTCGCCCACGGCTGGTGGACCGTCGAGGGGCAGAAGATGAGCAAGAGCCTGCAGAACGTGGTCGAGCCGAACATGCTGATCGACAAGTACGGCGTGGACGCGGTGCGCTACTTCCTGCTGCGCGAGGTCCCCTTCGGCCTGGACGGCGACTTCTCGCACACCTCGCTGGTGCACCGGATCAACTCCGACCTCGCCAACGACCTGGGGAACCTGCTGAACCGCTCCACGGCGATGCTGGGGAAATATTTCGGCGGCGTGCTGCAGGAGCCGACCCGGGAAACCGAGCTGGATGCGGCCTACCGGGAGAAGACCCTCGCCATGGTGCCGCAGGTGGACGGGCATATCGAGGATCTCGCCTTCAGCAAGGCGCTGCAGTCAATCTGGGAGGTGATCTCGGCCGGGAACAAGTACATCGACGAGACCGCCCCCTGGACGCTGGCCAAGGACCCGGCCAACAAGGAGCGGCTCGCCACCGTCATGTACTACATGCTGGAATCGCAGAGGATCGTCTACTTCCTGCTCTCCGCCTTCATGCCGAAGACCGCGCAGAAGGGGCTCTGCTATCTGGGAGTAAGCGAGGCGCCCAGCCGTGACGGGCTCGCCTGGGGAGGACTCAAGGCGGGCACCACCATCGCCAAGGCCGAGGCGCTTTTCCCGAGGATCGAGGAGAAGGGGGAGTAGGGAAGGGATTCTTACAGCGCAAAATAGAAAAAGGGACGCTCCTATGGTGCGTCCCTTTTTCTTTCTATTGCAGGAGCGGCATTCCTGCCGCGATTCACGCAGCCGGTCAACTATACTTATCCCTCAGAAGGGAACTGGATTGCGGAGGACGGAGCACGGGCTGGGGCGAAGAAGTGGCTCAGTCCCCCCTCCCTAACCCTCCCCCTCCGGGGGCGGGGACTGATGGACCTCCGCTGCAGCGAGGAAAACCGGCTGCAGGTCGATTTCCAGATCCTCGAAAATCCCGACCCTTATGCGCTCCTCTTCTCCGTAGACATCCGGCCTGCCGTAGCGTCCTACATCCGTAAGCCTGAAGACGGTCACCGTCTTGCCTGACGGATCTACTATCCAGTATTCCTTCACCCCTGCCCTTTCATAGCGGAGGAATTTCTCCTTCAGGTCCTTTCGTGCGGTTGCAGGAGACAAGATCTCCACAATAAGGTCCGGGCATCCCTTGCAACCCTTATCGTCAAGCTTGGAACGATCGCATACCACGCTGATATCCGGCTGGACAACCGTTCTGACGGCGTCATCCGCCTCATCGCCTTCGGGCAGACGAACGTCGAAGGGAGCGGCATATACCTCACAGGCTGAATTCCGCAGATAATTCCCAAGCTGGAGTAATAATTCTCTTGAAACACCCTGATGAAACCGCGAAGGCGCCGGCGTCATATTATACGCAATGCCGTCAATCAGTTCCCAGCGCTCGCCGTCGTCCCACCTGAGATAATCGCCATACGTGAAAACCTCATCTTTATTTTGAGCCAATGGTCCCACGGGTTCTCTCCCCTTTGTCAGTTAAGCAGGAAACTACCGAAATAGTATACAGAAATTAATGTCCAATTCCAACAACTGACAGCGTTATCCGTTCGCTGCAGCAGAGCAGACGTAGGGTGGGCCCCGCCCACCTCGGGGACGGTGGGCGGGGCCCACCCTACTTACCCCTGAGCAACACTAGCCTCCCCCCGGAAGCGGCCTGAGCTCTCCCGGGGCCAGCATGAAGAAGAACCTGAACATGCAGTACTTGTAGAACTCCGAGAAGAGGAGCTTGAAGCTGCCTCGGTGGCTCCACCACTCTTCCTTGAGGTTGCGGGAATCGACCGGATGGGGATAGATGGCGACGTCCTTGGGGAGCGCGTTCCTGAAGATGAGCGTGGCGCGCTTCATGTGGTAGCGCGAGGTGATCAGCTTGATCGAGTTGATCTTGTGCCTCATGATCAGGTCGCGCGCGTAGATGGCGTTTTCCAGCGTGTTCCTGGAGACCTTCTCCAGGATGACGTTCTCCGCGCCATCCCCCAGGTAAAGTTCCCGCTTCTTCACCAGCGGATCGACCCCGATCAGGAACAGCTGGCGCCCCTTCCCTTCCCGGTACAGCTTCACCCCTTCCTCGATGCGGCCACGTCCGCCGGTGAGGACCACGATGGCCTCGGTCTGCACCTCCCGCTGGGAAAGCGAGAAGGTCTTGTAGACGAAGTCGACAAAAAGCACGCTCAAAATGAGCAGCAACAGCACCAGCAGGGAGAACAGCCCCTTTATTACGCCCATGATTGACACCTTTAAAACGCGACAAATGACCGACTTTTTGCTTGCATCTGCGGATTTCATCTGATATAACTTACGACTTCAGTAAACTCCGGAGGGTATAAAGAAATGTCCAGAATATGCGAGATATGCGGTAAAGGCCCTAGCTTCGGGAATAACGTCAGCCACGCCAACAACAAGACCAGCAAAATCTGGCGCCCGAACCTGCAGAAGATCAAGGCCGTGAGGAACGGTACCGTCAGGAGCATCAAGGTCTGCACCCGCTGCATCCGCTCCGGACACGTAACGAAAGCCCTCTAGACCAGAAGCTTTCTGCAAGTTATTAAAGCCGCGGCGCCCAGGCGCCGGCGGCTTTATTTTTGCCTCGAAAATCAACGGCAAAGAGCGGTGATCTCGATCTCCACCAGCGCCCCGCGCGGCAGCCCCTGCACCTCGACCGTGACGCGCGCGGGGGGCTCTTCCGGGAAGAAGCGCCCGTAGATGGCGTTCACCGCTGCGAAATCCCCCATCTGCGCCAGGTAGATCACCGTCTTCACCACGTCGCCGAAGCCGAGCCCCGAGGCGGCAAGCAGGGCCGCGATGTTCTTCATCACCTGTTCGGTCTCGGCCGCGATGCCGCCGGGGCAGATCTCGCCGGTCGCCGGGTCGAGCGCTATGGCACCGGAAAGAAAGAGGAACCCTCCCGCCTTGACCCCCTGGGAATACGGCCCGATCGCCTTGGGCGCCTGGTCGGTGCTGATGATCTCCTTGCTCATGTCTCCCCTCCTTGAAAGTCAGCTCCTCAGCCGCTCCACCTTGATGACCCCCCTCACCTTCATGACCGCGGCGAACACCTTCTTCAGATGGTCCAGATCGGTCACGTCGACCTCGAACAGGTTCTCCCCCCTCTTGTCCGGGGTGCTCTGGATGGAGGCGCTCGATATGTTGGCCTCGCAGTTGGTGATCGCGGTGGCGATGTTGGCCAGGATCCCCTTCTCGTCGTTGCAGACCACCCGGATCTTCACCGGCAGCGCGCTCTTTCTCCCCTTGTTCCAGGCCACCTCGATGCGGCGCTCGGGCTCCAGGGCCATGGCGAAGGAGCAGTCGCCGGTGTGCACGGTGACGCCGCGCCCGCGGGTGATGAAGCCGGTGATCTCGTCGCCGGGAAGCGGGTTGCAGCATTTGCCGAAGCGCACCAGCACGTCCTCGACGCCGTTGATCTGGATGGCGCTGGAGGATTTCCCCTTGAGCCGCTCGATCACCTTGCCGATCCGCGTCTCCTTGCGCTCCTGGGCTGCCTCGAGCTTCTCCGCCGGGATCAGCTTGGAGAGGATCTGGCTGCTGGAGAGCTTGCCGTACCCGACCGACGCCATCAGGTCGTCCTCGGCGACCAGGCCGAAGTCGATGGCGACCTTTTTCAGTTCGCCGGTCTTCTGCAGTTTCCCGAAGTTCAGGGAATAGCGGCGGAACTCCTTCTCGCAGATCTCCCGCCCGAGCGTGATGCTCCTGAGCCGCTCCTCGGTCTTGACCCAGGCCCTGATCTTGTTGCGCGCCCGGGTGCTCTTGACGATCTTCAGCCAGTCCTTGCTCGGGGTGTGGTGCGGCGAGGTGATCACCTCGACGATGTCGCCGGTCTTCAGCTCGTACTTGAGCGGAACCAGCTTGCCGTTCACCTTGGCGCCGACGCAGCGGTGTCCCACGTCGGTGTGCACGCTGTAGGCGAAGTCGATCGGCGTCGAACCCTTGGGGAACCCCTTGACGTCCCCCTTGGGGGTGAAGATGAAGACGTCCTCGGGAAAGAGCTCGACCCGGACCGTGTCCATGAACTCCTTGGAGTCGTCCAGCTCCTGCTGCCACTCCAGAAGCTGCCTGATCCAGGTGAAGCGCTTCACCTCCTTCTCGTCGTACCCCTTCCCTTCCTTGTACTTCCAGTGCGCGGCGATCCCCGACTCGGCCACCCGGTGCATCTCGGAGGTCCGGATCTGCACCTCCATCCGCTCGCCCAGGGGACCTATCACCGTGGTATGCAGCGACTGGTACATGTTCCCCTTGGGCATGGCGATGTAATCCTTGAAACGCCCCGGAATAGGCTTCCAGGTCGAGTGGATGATCCCCAGCACCTCGTAGCACTCCCGGATGTCGTCCACCGAGACCCTGATGGCGATCAGGTCGTAGATCTCGTCGATGTCGACGTTGCGGCTTTGCATCTTGCGGTAGATCGAGTAGAGGTGCTTGGAGCGCCCCGACACGTCCCCCTTGATGCCGTGCTCCTCCAGCTGCTTCTTGATGATGTTCTTGACCGTGGTGACGTAGGACTCGCGCTCCTGCTTCTTCTTGGCGACCTTGCCGGCGAGATCGTAGTAGAGCTGCGGCTCCAGGTAGCGGAAGGAGAGGTCCTCCAGCTCGCCCTTGACCCAGGAGATGCCGAGCCGGTTCGCGATCGGCGCGTAGATGTCCAGCGTCTCCTTGGCTATGGTGCGCTGCTTCGTCTCGGGCTGGTACTGCAGGGTGCGCATGTTGTGCAGCCGGTCCGCGAGCTTCACCAGGATCACCCTGATGTCGTTGGCCATGGCGAGCAGCATCTTGCGGAAGTTCTCCGCCTGGCTCTCCTCCTTGGTCTTGAAGTGGATCTTGCCGATCTTGGTGACGCCGTCGACGAGCCTCGCCACCTCTTCGCCGAAGAGCGATTCCAGCTCCTCGTGCGTGGTCAGGGTGTCCTCGACGGTATCGTGCAGGAGGCCGGTCACCACGGCGGCCATGTCCAGACGCAGGTCCGCCAGGATTCCGGCCACCTCCATCGGGTGGATCAGGTAGGGCTCGCCGGAGAGTCGGGTCTGCCCCTGGTGCACCTTGGCGCAGAAGACGTAGGCCTTCCGGATCAGGTCCAGGTCGCAGCCCGGGTTGTATGCGGCGACCTTGTCGAGTATGTCGTTTAGTCTTATCATCGCCTGCCTGTTTCTGGAAAAAGAAGGGGCCAACGGCCCCGGGGCTCTCCCCTTTAGCCGTTAGCCCCTGCCGAGCGCTATAAAAGGGAGACGGCGCAGCTGCCTCCCCTGGAGTTGATTAACGACCCTTTTTGCTGCCGATTTCGCAGCCGATCTTGCCGGCGGCGATTTCCCGGAGGGAGACGACCACGTTCTTGTTGGCGGCCCTGTTGTCGATGAGCGGTTTCGCCCCCTTAAAGAGCTGCTTCACCCTTTTCGAGGCGAGCATGACGAGGAGGAAGCGGTTATCCACCTTCTCAAGACAGTCTTCTACGGTAACCCTTGCCATAATTAAATACCCCTTTGGTTGGTAAATGCGATCTTTCTATATCTGGAAGGTAGCGGCGAGCCCTTGCAGCAGCCTGAAGGCCCTGCACTGCTCGGCGATCAGCACGCTTTTCAGCTGCTCCACCGCTTCGCTGAAATTGTCGTTCACGATGATGTAATCGTACCAGCGCGCTTCCTTGATCTCGCCGGCGGCGTTGTTGATCCTGCGCTCGATCACATCCTCGCTATCGGAGGAGCGGTTGTCCAGCCGGCGCCGCAGCTCCCCGATGCTCGGGGGGAGCACGAAGATGTAGACGCCCCCTTCGAAGCGCCCCTTGAGCTGCCGGGCACCCTGGCAGTCGATGTCGAGGATCAGGTCGATCCCCCGGGAGCGGCACTCCTTCAGGGTCGCGAGCGAGGTGCCGTAGAGGTTTCCGTGCACTTCGGCCCATTCTGCGAACTCGCCGGCCGCGACCATCCGGGAAAACTCTTCCTGCCCCACAAAAAAATAATCACGCCCGTGCACTTCTCCTTGACGGGGGGTGCGCGTCGTGTAGCTGACAGAATGCCGCAAGTTCGGGAATATGTCAATTATTTCCTTGCATAGCGTGGTCTTGCCGGCGCCGGAGGGGGCAGAAATGACGTACAGTACACCTTCACGTTTCATGTTTTTCACCCGCTCTTTTGCCCTCTTTGGAACTGCACTAGCTCCCCCCCTTGATTCCAGCCCCTCCCTTGATGGGAGGGGCTGGGGGAGGGTGAAACCCCACCACCTGCTACTCTATGTTCTGCACCTGTTCGCGGATCTTTTCCAGCTCGGCCTTCAACTCTACCACGCTGGATGCTATCTGCGCGTCGTTCGCCTTGGAGCCGACGGTGTTCACCTCGCGATTGATCTCCTGGAGCAGGAAGTCTAGCTTGCGACCTACCGGCTCGTTTCTGGTCAGCGTCTCGTCGAACTGGCGCAGGTGGCTCTCCAGACGCACCAACTCCTCGGTGATGTCGCACTTGTCAGCCAGGAGCGCCACCTCCAGCGCGATCCGCTCCTCGGGCAGTCCGCTCTCGCCGCAGAGCTGGGCGATCCGCTCCTTGAGCCTTGCCGCGTACTCGGAGACCACCGACGGCGAGCGCGCCATCACCCGGGCGATCAGCTGGCTCAGGGTTTCGCGCCGTTTCCGGAAGTCCGCCATCAGCGACTCTCCCTCGAAAAGCCTCATCTCGTCGACCCGACGCAGCGCTTCCTCAAGGGCGGCGATCAGCTCTTCGGGGACCTCCTCCAGACTCGCCTCCGTCTCGGCCGCCACCGTGATCACGTCGCGTTGCGCCGCGATCAGGGCGAGGCTCACCTCGTCGCCCAGCCCGAGCGCTTCACCGATACTGGTAAAGGCCCGGTAATAACCGCGGGCCAGCGGGAGGTTCGCGGTCGGCACGCCGAGCGAGACGGCACCCTCGATCTGGATGAAGACATCGATCTTGCCGCGGCTGAGCCTCTCGGCCACCCGTTTCTTGATCTCGTTTTCAAACTGCATCAGCGCGCGCGGCAGCTTAACGGTGACCTCGCCGTAGCGGTGGTTCACGCAGCGCACCTCGACGGTGACCCTGCCGGCAGCGTAGGCGGATTCGGCCTTGCCGTAACCTGTCATGCTCTTTATCATGTTTTCCCCTTGAGATGGGACGCCCCGCGCCGCTATCTCGCTTCGAACAGCTTCTTCTCCCAGCGCCAGGCATCCGAGACGATGGTGGTCAGGTCCGCGTAGGATGGGGTCCAGCCTAGTACGCTGCGGATCCTGTCGGCGACGGCGACGAGGTTTGCCGGGTCGCCCGGGCGCCGCGGCGCTTCGAGAACCGGGAAGTCCACTCCGCTCACCTTCTTCACCACCTCGATCACCTCGCGCACGCTTTCGCCCCGGCCGTAGCCGACGTTGATGGTGGTCGACTCCCCGCCCTTGTTCAGGTAATCGAGGGCGTAGAGGTGCGCCGCGGCCAGGTCCTCGATGTGGATATAGTCCCGGACACCGGTGCCGTCCGGCGTATCGTAGTCGGTGCCGAAGATGGAGACGGCGTCGCGCATGCCGAGCGCGGCCTGGCAGGCAACCTTGATCAGGTGGGTGGCGTCCGGCGTGCGCTGCCCCATCCGGGCCAGCGGGTCGGCGCCGGCCACGTTGAAGTAACGCAGCGCCACATAGGAGAATCCGTGGGCGAACGCGGTGTCACGCAGCATCCACTCGCTCATCAGCTTCGAAGTGCCGTAGGGGTTGATGGGGACCGTGGCGCTCGTCTCGGAGGCGGCTCCGCTCTCGGGGATGCCGTAGACCGCCGCGGTGCTGGAGAAGATGAAACGCTCGACCCCGTGCTCGACGCAGGCCTGCAGCAGGTTCAGCGTATTTCTGGTGTTGTTTGAATAGTACTTGAGCGGCAGATGCACCGATTCGGGCGCGATGATGGCGGCGGCAAAGTGGAGCACGGAGTTGCAGCCGGTTTCGCGCAGCACCTCGCCGATCCTTGCGCGGTCGGCCAGGTCGCCTTCGATGAGTCTTTCGCCATGGATGAGGGCATCAGCGGAACCCGTCGAGAGGTTGTCGTAGACTACCACCTCGTTTCCAGCCTCGGAGAGCTGCCTCACCACGTGGCTCCCGATGTATCCCGCCCCGCCGGTAACCAGAATTGCACCCATAGAGCATCTCTCCTTCAAAGGACATTGAAACGAAACAAGGGCCTAGCCTTTGGACTAAACCCTCGATCAGTGCGGATCGTACTGGGCTGGATGACACAGGCGGCCGGCAGTGTCGGATTGATCCAGGTCGTGTCTGACAGAAAAACTGCAGCCAGATTCAGCCGGAATGCGCCGACTGCACCACATCATTCAGATCGATATATATACCATCAAGACCTGCCCCATGCAACCATTAAATTATGCCAATACCTGAACGAAATGGTCTCTTTGGCGTGGTACTGTGCCAGTTCTTCGAGTGCGCTTCTGTCAGCACAGGCAGGGTGGGCCGTGCCCGTCATCAGGATTCGCTTAGCGGCGGGCAAGGCACACCCTACACGGCAGCGTCCCCGCCTCCACCGGGGGGAACGGTTTTGCCTTGACACGGCCCCGCCGAAAGATTACATTTCTCTAACTAAAACCCCGCAAAGGAGGAAGGATTTGAAAACCATGAAGCCGTTTGATCTTGCCTATGAACAATACCGATTATTAAAGAACAGACTGAACTCAACCCGCGATCCCCAAGAAAAAAACATCCTCTTCAGAAGACTCGCCAACCTGCTTGCAGTGATGGAATTCCTGGCATCCCTGCACAAAACGACCTGACCACCCCGCAACCGTTACCTATCCAGTCCTCCAAAGGAACCGGACGAGAACTACTCAAACGGGCCTACCTCCCTGCTGGCTCGACGCATGAATTTACCTGATGAGTGCTATCTTCAGCCGCTGCCCAAAACCCCCTCCCCTTCAAGGGGAGGGCCGGGTGGGGATGGGTTTTTCGGCATCAAAGCACCCCATCCCCCTCCTAACCTCCCCCTTGAAGGGGGAGGGACAAACAACTGGCTGAAGATTGTACCTAATCAGGTGAATTCATGCCGGGCCCGAAGTGGCCAAGTCAGTCACAGGCCTGGCTACTGTCTCGGCAGGCTGCCGATTTGGCATGCAATGTTCTTATGCCATCCCATTTTATCTTCAGCATAGATGGTATAATCATAATGATTGCGACTGATATAATTTCACCTGCTCCATTCCCTCAATGGGAGCTCAGATCATGGTGCGCTGGTCAATTAGCGATTCTACCAGACTGTATAATCTCAATAACCGGGGAGCCGGCCTGGCGTCCATCCTGCACCGAATTCGAAACAGTCCATCCCATCGTGTCCCTGCAGAGGCTCGACGAGGAGCCTGACGTCGTTGCGACCATAGCGGATTGACCTGTGATTCCGATGGAGAGATTACCAGCTTTGTGCGAGGGAAGCAGGGAGGGAGCGGTTGAGGGAAAGGACGATGCTTCGATGAAAACCACCGAAAAAGGCAAAAAAAACAAGGCCGGCAGCGGCGCGCTGAGCCGGCCGGCCGGTTCAGCGCCGCTATGGATCGCCTGCCGCACCCTCTTGGCCGGGCATGAAGAGGAATTTTTCTACCGCTGGAAGAAGGTCGCCGACACCTTTCAGGAAGACGACGTCCACGACCTGCGCGTCGCCTCGCGCCGGCTGCGCGAAGGGCTCGCCCTGTTTTCACCCTGCCTCCCGGCCAAAAGGAGCGGCAGGGTGGACAAAGAGGTGAAGAAGGTCACCAGGATGCTCGGGGAACTGCGCAATACCGATGAGGCGTGCTCATTTTTCTCGGCGCTCACCCCGCAGGAGAGGGCGCACTCCCGTCATGAAATCGAGCAGCTGCTGGCGGCATTGAAGAGCGAGCGGGAGCAGGCGCACCAAAAACTGAAAAAGGAGCTCGGGTCGCTGAATCCGAAACCGCTCCAGGGCGAGTTCCGCTCCCTTGACAGCCGGACCAACCTGTTTCGCAACAGCGCCGTCGACCCCTTCATGAGCATGGCATGTTTCGCCGGCGACGCCATCATGGAGCGCGCAGGGACGCTTCGCGAGCTGCTCCCCCGGGCGGTTCAGGAACAGGACAGCGAGGCTCAGCACCTGCTCCGGATAGCGGTCAAGAAGATGCGCTATCGGCTGGAGATCATCGAGCCGCTGTTAAGGCGCGATTATCAGGAACTGCACGGCGCGCTGAAGGGGTATCAGGACGTGCTGGGGAAGCTGCACGACATCGACGTGTTCTGCGAGATGGTGCAGGAACGGCTCCGGGACGGAGCCGGCAGGGAGGAACTGCTGCGGGTCATGGCAAAGAGAAGAAGCCGCCTGCACGCCTCCTTCATGAAGAAGCTGCAGAGCTTCCCGATCGAGTCGATCGGCGCACAGGCCAGGGATGCCCTGCGATCCTGATTCCCGGCACCTAGTTGCCATAATCCCTGCTCTGCTGTATCATTAGTTTTTCCGAGCAGCGGCAAGTCCGCCTTTTTGAACTAACAAGGAACAGCATGCTTCTTCGGCTTCCGACCCTGGCCTTGCTCGCGGCACTCCCCGCCACCCTCATCGATCCGGCGGCGGTCGAGCAACTCATGGACCGGCAACTGGCGCAAAAGGCCCAAATCATCGAGATCGTTTCCGTCGCTGGCCGACTCTCCCATCTCGAATATCGTCATGACAGTGGACCTGCCATCCGCCCCGCTCCCTTGCCGACCCTGCGTTACGGCAAACCGGAACTGATCCCCTACGGTTCCCTGGTCAAAGACGGCAAAGGCTTCAGGCGCAGGGATTCCGGCCCCGGCGGAGTCATCGTCGACCTGGCCGGAACCGGCTCCGTGCAGAGCCTGCTCCCTTACCGGAGCATTTCCCTCTCCGGCCTGATCAGCGGCCGCTGGCAGCTCGCCCTGGCCGATCACGCGCATCTGCTGCGTGACGACAATGTCGCTCTTGCCCACCTTGCCCCCCTTGGCTCCGGGTCGACCCGGGAATTCCCTCTCCAGAAGTTGGCCGGCCGGCTCGACCTGGCGCGCAGCCGGTACCTGGTATTCAGACTGGAAGGGGAACAGGGGCGCCTCGAGCTGCAAGAGGTCGCTTTCAGCAGGCTTCCCGCCGCTCCCCGGCCGACTCTGCGCGGGACATGGCTTTGGGACCGACGGCTGGTCATCGGAGGCGAGGAAAAAGTCGTCGCCGATCTTGCGGCTCACGGCATCAACCGGCTCTATCTGCAGGTCGACGACGAGCCGGCCCGGCTCATCCCCTTTCTGCGGCTCGCGGCACGGCGCAAAATCGAGGTCTATGCCCTGGACGGCTCGCCCGATGCGGTCCTGGAAAGCGCTCCGCTGCTGGCGAGGCTCCGCTTGGTCCGGGAACACAACCGCCGGCACCCGGACGCAGCATTCGCCGGAGTTCAACTCGATGTGGAACCGTATCTGCGCAAGGATTTCCAATTGCGCCGGGACCAATATCTGAACGGCTATCTGCAATTGCTGGAAAATGCCGCCGCCATCTGCGGCAGGGAGTTGCCGCTGTCGGTCGCAGTCCCCTTCTGGTTCGCCCACCTGCGTTGCGAGGAAAGCGACTTCATCGGCCGCCTTTTCGGGAGCGCGGACGAAATTGTGGTAATGAGCTACCGTACCAATGCCGAAGAGATCGGGGAGATCACCGGCGACTTTCTGGCCTATGGGGAAAGTAGCGGCAAACCGGTACTGCTAGGCCTTGAGTTGTCGCCATTGCCCGACGAGATGCACCAGGTCCTGCACAAGGGGAGCGCTGCCGGCGCGTCCGCCATCGTTCTGGGCGGCCTGAGCTGGCGGGCCGGAGCCCTTTACCAGGTACCCGGGAGCAGGCTCTCCTTTGCCGGCCAATACCAAAAGCTCCCCGCGGTTCTCGCCCAGACGCCGCCATTCGCCTCCTTTCAGGGATGGGTTCTGCACAGTTACGAAGCGTTACGGGATATCCGATGAAGATCCAGCGTCTGTTTTTGATCACCGCACTACTGTTGCTTTTCGCAGCCCCCTTAAGCGCCGCCACGCCCGGCAGCTACGATCGCGAAATGGGCAAAATCCAAGTGTTGAGCCGCGCCGGCCGCTATGAAGAGGCCGAGCGCCTCCTTGTCGCACTGGCCAGGCGTTATCCGCGCAATCCGGAAATCCTCGCCTTCCAGGGACGGCTCAGCCTTTGGCAAAAGGATTATGCCGACGCTGCCAGGCTGCTGCGCTGGTCGCTGGCCCTCAAGGAGAACAGCGAGCTGCGCCGGGAGCTGGTTCGCGTCGAAAGCCTCGTTACCCTGGCCAGGGCGGACCGCCTGCAGGCTTCCGGTGACAAAGCCGCCGCCATCGCCCTGCTGGAAGGGCCCTTCCGGAGAAAACTCCTGCTGGATGAAACCGGGCGCCGCCTGGGATTGCTCTACCTGGAAACCGGAAAGCCGGGGAAGGCACACGATGTCTTCGCCGTCTTGCGCAAAAGCTTTCCCCGCGACGCCGATTACGCCATTCTCTCCGTGCGGGCCCTGACCGAACAGGGGGCGCCGAGAAAGGCCCTGGCAGAGCTCTCCGCTCTGCCGCCGGCGTGGCAGTCCCGAAGCGACGCCGCTCAGCTGAAGGCGAGAATTCTGGCAGGAGCCGGCGACCTGCCGGCATCCGGCGCAGCAGTGGCAGCGGTCGAGGTTGGCAGGGATACCACCGTGATCCAGCAGCGGCAACGGCTCGCCGGCATCCTGCAGGGAGCAGATCGAGCGATCGGAGCCGGCCGCGACCGTGAAGCGGAACGCCTGCTGCTCCCCGAATTCGACAAACCGGAAGGGCGCTACCAGGCGGGGCTGCGTCTGGGAAGGATCTATCTGGCCGAAAAGGATTACCCGCGGGCAGCTGCAATCTATCGGACGCTGCGCGACGCCTACCCCAAGGAGCGCGACTTCGCCCGTCTCCATCTGGAAGCGCTGGCAGCAGGCGGCAGTACCGCCGAGGCCCTGCAGGAGCTGGAGCGGCAGCCGCGGCCGTTGGATGCATCGCTTCTCGCCCTGCGCGGCCGGCTCCTCTACAGAGAGGGGCGGCTCGAGGAGGCGACCGAAAGCTTCCGAAAGGCGCTGGAGGGTAATCCCGACCCGGGGCTTCGCGACGAGCTTGCCAGGGCGGAAACTGCCAGGGTGCTGCAGATAGCTGCCCGGCTGGCGGAGCAGGGTGACCCGAAAGGGGCCGAGAACATCTGGGAGGGTCTCTACCGCTCCAAGCGCGAGAGCTATGAATCGGGCCGCAATCTCGCCAAGGCCGCCCTCGCCAGACGCGACTACCGGCGGGCCAGGGAGCTTTTCGACGAACTGGCGGCCCGCTACCCCGCCGAGCAGGATTTCCGCTACCAGACCATCGAGGCACGCGTCCTGGAGGGGGACCTTCCCGGCGCGGGGCGGATCATGGACCAGCTTGCGCCGGACGCGGCCCGGCGCCTGAAGTCCGAGCGCCCCGACCTGTACTATCGGGTGCACCGCAACAACCTGAGGGTGACCGCAGGCTATTACGACTACTCGGAAGGGAGGTCCGCCGAACTCTCATCCGGCGCGACGCTCACCCGGCGGGTCGGGGCCTATACCGGCGTGCTCGCCGCCGGGGTGGTGCGCCGCTTCGGACTGACCGACACCCAGGCGGGGCTCGAACTGTACCGCGGGCTCGGCGAGCGCTCGGCGCGCTCCGGTTATCTCGCCTTCAGCTTCAGTCCCGACGCCCAGTTCCTGCCGCGCTACACGGCGGGCGGCGAGTTCACCCAGGGTCTGCAGGACGTCGATCTTTCCCTGGGCCTGTTCCGTCTCGCCTTCCGGGAGAGCGCCGCGCACCTCGTGATCCCCGGCATCACCTGGCACCTCCCCCGGGGCTTCGCCGTCGGCGAGCGCCTCTATTTCGTCGCCGACACCGGCGCCGTCACCGGTCTGACCACCCTCTCCTGGGAACCCGACCACCGCTTCAAGGGGGCCTACAGCCTCGGTGTCGGCAACGGTACCGAGAGGATCTCGGCGCAGGAGGATGTGCGCCGGATCTTTACCCTCTCCAACAGGCTGAGCGCCGAGTACCGCATGGATGTGGCGTTCAGCGTCGGCCTGGAACTTTCCCACGAGCACCGCCAATCGCTCTATGACCGGCGCGGCGCCCTGCTCTTCGGCCGTTATTGGTGGTGAACATGCTGAACCAGAGTACCGAGCTGTTGATCGCCTTCCATGCCCGTGGATTCCTGCTCTTCGCCATCTGGATGCTGGTCTGGAGCACCGTGCTGCTGATCCTTTTGATGGTGGTGCACAAGCTGATAGTGGAACGGCGTGAAAAGCAGATCACGGCAGCCAAGCACCGGTTCCTTTCGGCCTGCTACCGGCAGCTGGCCCAGCCGCTCTATGCCACCCCCGCCCCCGCCGGGCAGTTGCAGCGCACCGCCCTGACCGACGCCCTGATCTTTCTGGTCAAGGAAGTTCCCCACGAACGGCACGAGGTCCTGCGCGCCATCACCAGGCAACACCGTCTCACCGAGCATTTCTGCCGGGTGGCCAGCCGCTCCAAATCCTGGGTGCCGCGCCTCACGGCCGCGGAAAAGCTCGGCTTTCTGTCGCTTCCGGAACTGGCCCCCTTTTTCCGGAGCCGCCTCAAGGTCGAACGGGACCTGCACGTCAGGGCAAAGCTCCTCTGGGGGCTGAGCAGGGTCGCCAACGCCGACGATGCCTGGCAGATCAGCAGGATGCTGGGGAGCCAGCCGATACTTTCGTCTAAGTTCAACGAACTCCTTTTTTTCGGGATCATCGAGGCGTTCCAGCAGCGGGGAGAGCACGGGGAGTGCCTGGCGCTGGTCCACGATCTCCTCAGCTCCGAGGAGTTGCAGCCCCTTTTGAAGCGCGATCTGGTTGAGGCTTGCGGCGCCAGCCATTTCACTGCAGCGGCGCCCCGGATCCGCCGCTTCTTCCTGGCCCGCGGCGCCGATGCCATGGTGCGGATCGCCTGCCTGCGGGCCATAGGCTCCATGGGTGGCGATCCGGAGGGGGACCATGACGGCGAGCTGACCATGCTCTCCCTGCATGACGAGGACTGGCGCGTGCGGGCCGTGGCGGCGAGGTACGCCCATTTGGCCCCGGATTCCGTGCTGGCCCGCCTGGCGGAGCTGATCGCCGACTCCAGTCACTTCGTGCGGTTGAACGCCGCTCTCGCCCTGAGAGCCAACGGGGAAAAGGGGGTGGCGATCCTCAGGAAGCAGCTGACAGAAGGAGAACCCGCCGTACGGGACCTCTGCGCCTATGTTCTTCATGAGGTTTAAATGGCGGCAAATCTAGCCCACTACCTGCTTGTTTTCCAGATCGTCATTCTGGTCTTCTTTTTTCTGATCAATGCGATCTACACCGCGTCCCTGGTGATCGCCTTCATCGGCATACGCAACCGGCTGGCCGGCGCCACCCGCCAGCACATAAAAAGCCTGGTGAGCGGCATCTTCTACCGGCCGATCACCATCATAGTGCCGGCCTTCAACGAGGCCGAAACCATCGTCACCACCGTCTCCCTGCTCTTGCAGCTTCGTTATCCGGAGTTCGAAGTGGTGGTGGTGAACGACGGCTCCACCGATGAGACCATGGCGAAGCTCAGAGAGGCGTTCAAGCTGGTCGCGATCCAGATACCCCGGAGTTCGCAGCTGCCGCACCAGCCGCTTCGGGGGGAATACCTCTCCTTGCAGCACGAAAACCTGGTGATAATCGACAAGGAGAACGGAGGCAAGGCCGATGCCCTCAATACCGGCATCAACGCCTCGCGCTTTCCCCTCTTCTGCTCGGTCGACGCCGATTCCATCCTGGAGAGCGATGCCCTGCTGCGGGCGGCCAAGCTCTTCGTCGAGGACCGCAAGACCATCGCGACCGGCGGCATCGTGCGGGTGCTGAACGGCTGCAGCGTGCAAAACGGCCAGATCGCCGAGGTCCGGGCGCCGCGCAAGGCGATCGAATGCTTCCAGGCGGTCGAGTACTGCCGCGGTTTCCTGACCGGCCGCACCTCGTGGGATTCGATGCAGAGCCTGCTCATCATCTCCGGGGCCTTCGGCATCTTCCGGAAGGACCTGGTGCTGGCGATCAACGGCTACCGCAAGGCCGTGGGCGAGGACATGGACCTGGNNGTGCGTGCCGGACCCGGTCTGCTGGACCCAGGTCCCCGACGACTATCGTTCCCTGCTGAAACAAAGAAACCGCTGGCAACGCGGCCTGCTGGAGAGCCTCTGGTTCAACAAGAAGATGTTCCTGAACCCGCGCTACGGCTCGGTCGGCCTGTTCGCCATCCCCTATTTCCTCCTTTTCGAGGCGCTGGGGCCCGCCATCGAATTTCTCGGGTATCTGAGCTTCATCGTCTTTTACTTCCAGGGATTCCTGAACCGGGAATTCGCCATGCTCTTTCTGCTCCTGGCGCTTTTGTGGGGGATGTGGCTCAATATCGGCGCCATCACCCTGGATAACCTGATTTTCCGGCGCTACCGCAGCCTGGGCGACCTGCTCAAACTCTGCTTTTTCGGCCTGCTGGAATTCGCCGGCTACCGGCAGCTCATCGTGGTGGAGCGCCTTCTGGCCCTTTTCACCTTCCGCAACCGGGCCTGGAACAAAATGGCACGACAGGAAATACGCAATGAAAAAACCAAGCGAACGTTTTAAGGATCTCCTCTATCTGCTCCCCCGCTTCCTGCTGGCGGGACTGCTCCTTTTCTGCATCCTGCTGATGCTGGCGAGCAATTTCGACTATCTGGAGCCGCACCTGGGCTTTCTCCACTCAAGCCGCGCCAAGGTGCAGCAGCTGTCGCCCCGGATCGCCATCGGCCCCTATCCGCACCTGGACGAAATGCGCCAGTTGCAGAAACAGGGCTTTAGCGGCATCATCAGCCTGCTGGACGACGCCATGCCGCAGGAGAGGGCTCTGAACAGGGTCGAGGAGCGGGCAGCGGGGCAGATGAAGCTCGGTTTCTGGAAGGTTCCCATCGGCTATCTGCAGCTCGACAGCCAGCCGAACCGGCTGAAAGCGCAGGAGGTGGCACGCATCCTGGCAGGGCATCCCGGAGAGAAGATCTACCTGCACTGCTATCTGGGCCGGCACAGGGTGGAGCTGGTCAGGCGGATGTTGGTGGAAAAGGGGATGGTAGGCGGGGGAACGGCCGGGCGTTAAAGATCGCTGTCCACCTTGAGATGGAAGTATTCCTCAAGGCAGATGCGGCGCTGGCGTTCGGCCTCGGCGAAATTGGCGAGCATGGTTGCCACGGTGCCGCTCGCGCTATTTGCCAGGTCGAGGTAGAGACGGCAGGCATATTCCCCCTGCTTGATGGCGAACATGAGAATCTCGACGAAACTCATCCCGGGGTAAAATAGCACCTCCACGAAGGAATCGCTCAACTTCCTGTCCAGAAGGACCTTCGGCAGTTTGAGAAGACCCTTTTCCGGATCCAGGCCGGCAAAAAGATCGCGGTGCTCCAGTTCTTCCCTGGCCAACTCCTCCAACAACTCCCTGCTTTTGTCGTCGGACGCATGTCTGGCCGCCTCGCGATAGAAGTAGCTGGCGTTTTCCTTGGTTTTCACGGCATAAGATATCAATTCCGACGATGTATCAAAGTGCATGAACTTCACCCCTGCCTTGAACAGCTATCTACATTCAATTTCAGTCTATTAAAATTTGAACCTACGCTAATCTGCAGCCACAAAATCTCAACCATTGGAAAAGGCGAGTCGGTGTGATCAGCAGCGTCAGCCCAGTTACAGTCTGGGACTATTACAGACTATCAATGTAGTTTCACTATAACACCGACAAATATTAATGCACACTCACGCTAATCACTGGTTCAATCATGTCGAGCGAAAATAACTATATCACCCAAGATCATCGATGGTCAATGCATGGTTTTGAGACTTTATTAGCACGAATGGCTGTTTGGATGACAGGGGATGTGGGGCGAAAGAGAGTCGGGCGGAGCTGGGGGAGAAGAACGATGATGAAGCGATGGGGAAATGTCGACGGCTGCGGCGGGAGACTTCTGTAGGCATTATTCCTCAACTTGACCCTGATCAGCACTGATCTTCCGCTGAGAAAACTCCCTCCCTTCAAGAGGCACTGCCATTAAGTTAAGCNNGGCAGTGCCTTCAAGGGGAGGGTTGGGGTGGGGATGGGCTAAGCGGAGCAGCCAGCGCCCTCGGCCGGGAGCAGAGCATCGCCATCGGTGGTCCGGAGGGAGTGATTGCAGCAGCCTGCCAGTTCGATCACCATTGCTCCGGTCGCCCGGCAGACCTTCGCTGCAAATTCCAGGTTGAGCGTCTCGCTGGTGTCGCTCGGCTGGTGATAATGAACATTGCGGAAATTGGTGGTATCGGTCAGCATGACCGCCTTATAGCCGCGGTCCCAAAAGGGGGCGTGATCCGACCTTCTGGTGTCGGGAAGCAACTCGCCGTTACCCGGCACCACCAGCGGGAAGCAAGGGAGGGCTATCCCGTACCGGTCGATCACCTGGCAGAACCCCTGTACCAGTTCCTTCGAGTTCTCATTCCCCACAACCGCTATAAAATCGGCCCGCTCCGGAATCGCGCCGACCGGTATCCCTGCCGGGGCCTTCTGGATGTCCGCATCGCAGGCGAAAGCCACCGATTCCAGAACCACCACGCACTCGATGTCCCAGGCATTTTCCTTGGCGCACCTCGCCAGAGCCCGGCTCCCCCGGGTTCCCGTGCCGGCACTACCCTCACTGGCGTTTTCCTCCAGGTTGACGGCGATGAACTGGATGGTCCTCTCCAACGGGAAGCGCCTGAGTATCGTCGCCAGTTCCAGGAGCAGCGCGACTCCGCTGGCGTTGTCATCGGCACCGGGTGAGGTGGACACCGTATCGAAGTGAGCGACCACAAGCACGCGCTGGTCCGGATAGCGGGTGCCGCTCCGGGTGGCAACGATGTTACTGAAGCTGCTGCCTCCGTCGTCGAAACAGTGCTCGCTCATGCCGTAGCCGAGCGAGTCCAGTGTCGCCCCGATGTATTCGGCCGCCTTTTCCAGGGCGGCCGGCGCCGTCACCGGGTGCCGGACCCCTTCGATGGATGCTATGTGGTCCCGGATCCGATCGACAGATATCTCTTTCAAAGCCTGCTCAAGCATCTCCATACCATATACCTTCTCTTCATCAGTAAAGTGTTGAACCAATCTCCCCCTTTGCCACCCTCCCCCAGCCCCGACTGCCATTAAGTTCCCTGATTAGCGAGAATCTTCCGCTGGAAAAACTCCCTCCCCTTCAAGGG
>DNRQ01000030.1:2009-5171 GCA_003499925.1 Geobacter sp. | reverse complement strand
TCCCCCTTGAAGGGGGAGGGACCCGAACAGCGGAAGATCGGCGCTAATCAGTTAGTATCCGGACAACCCGAATTGAGCCTGGACCTCGGCCGGCGCCTCCTGGAAACCCTGGAACTCCATGGTATAGCTCCCCCGTCCTTTGCTGGCGCTGCGCAGCTCGGTCATGTAACCGAACATCTCGGCCAGCGGCACGGTCGCCCGCACCAGCTCCAGGTCGCCGCGCTTGTCGAGCCCCTCCACCCGGCCCCGCTTCTGCTGCAGCGAACCGAGCACCCTTCCCAGACTCTCCGTCGGAAGCTCCAATTCCAGGGACATGATCGGTTCCAGCAGCAGCGGGCCGGCTTCCCTGGCCGCCATGACGATCCCGCGCCTGGCCGCGGCACGGAGCGCCGACTCGCTCGGCACCGGCGCACCGGGCTCGACCGGGATCTCCAGCACCCGCACCTCCAGGTCGGTGAGAGGATAGCCGGTCCGGCAGCCGGCGAGGCAACCCTGTTGCAGACTCTGCTCAACGGCTGCCAGAAGTTCCGGGGTGATGGGGGGGTGGGGCTGCGGCAGTTTGACGCGCACGCCGCTTCCGCGCGGCAGAGGGGAGAGACGCAGCAGCACCTCTGCCGTCTCGGGACGCCGGTCCCCCTCACGATGGAAAAACTCCCGCCGCTCTATCTGTTGCCGCAGGGTCTCACGGTAGACCACCCGCGGCCGGCCGGTCTTCACCTGTACGCCGTACTCGCGGCGCAGGCGGTCGATGATGATCTCCAGGTGGAGCTCCCCCATTCCGGTCAGGATGGTCTGGCCGGTCTCCTGGTCCTCGTGCACCCGGAAGGTGGGATCCTCCCACTGGAAATACTCCAGTGTCGAGAGCAGATGCTCCCGGTCCTGCGCCCCCTTGGCTTCCACCGCAAGCGACACCACCGGCTCCGGTACGTCGAGCCCTTCCAGCACCAGCGGCCGGCCGGGATCGCAGAGCGTGTCACCGGTCAGGGTCACCTGGCATCCCGAGGCGGCAACGATGTCACCGGCAATCGCCTCATTGATCTCCTCACGGCGGTGGGCATGCATGCGGAACAGGTGCCTGATCCGCTCTTCCGAGTTGCGGCTGCTGTTGAGCAGCATCGCCCCGGCCCGCACCCGGCCGCTGTAGATGCGCAGGTAGGTGAGCCGTCGCCCCGATTCGGCCATCACCTTGAAGGCCAGAGCCCGCAGCGGCGCATCCGGATCGCAGTTCACCGGCTCCCGATCGCCGCTGACCGGATGGTGGCCGGCCGGCGCCTGGAGGTCCAGAGGGGAAGGAAGGTAATGGCAGACGGCATCCAAAAGCGGCTGCACCCCCTTGTTATGGAGCGCGGAGCCGAGCAGCACCGGGAAGATCCTGCATGCGAGGGTGCCCCGCCGCAGCGCCTCCCGCAGCCGCTCCGCCGAAACCCGCCTCCCCTCCAGGAAATCGGCCATCACCTCGTCATCGAAGTCGGCAGCCGCCTCCGTCAGTTTCAGGCGCGCCTCCTGCACCTGCTGCGAAGCGCTCTCCGGGACAGGTCCCCGCAGTACGGTGCTTCCCTGGTCCGTCGCGGAGAAGCCGAGCGCCTCCTCGGTCAGGAGATCGATTACTCCGGTAAAGCCCGCCTCTTCCCCGATCGGCAGTTGCAGGAGCACCGGCCGCGCCTTGAGCCGCTGCGTCACCTGAGCCACCGCTCGCAGGTAGTCGGCGCCCAGCCGGTCCATCTTGTTGATGAAGCAGACCCGCGGCACGCCGTAGCGATCCGCCTGGCGCCAGACCAATTCGCTCTGGGGCTGCACCCCTTCGACCGCGCTGAAGATCGCCACCGCTCCGTCCAAGACCCGCACGCTCCGCTCCACCTCGATGGTGAAGTCGATGTGGCCGGGGGTGTCGATCAGGTTGAACCGGAAATTGTTCCAGTGACAGGTGGTGGCGGTGGCAGTGATGGTGATGCCGCGCTCCTGCTCCTGGGGCATCCAGTCCATGACCGCCTGGCCGTCGTGCACCTCCCCCATCTTGTAGGTTTCCCCGCTGTAGAAGAGGATGCGCTCCGATACGGTGGTCTTTCCCGCGTCGATATGGGAGATTATGCCGATATTGCGGATGACGCCAGTGTCGAGAGCCGGCATGGTCGTTCTCCTGGTAAGGGGTGTAGGGTGGACCGTGCCCACCAGCACCGGAAATATTACACCATAAGCAGCAGCTGCCAACTGCAGGAGAACAGGGAACATTTCAATCATTGCCCAAAGCAGGTCTCAACCCAAGACTCCCCCCTTTGGCAAGGGGGGGCGGGGGGATTTGCCTCCATGCAATGGTGCGGGATTCAGATCCCTGTGTCCGGCTCCCCCATCAGCAAACGGTTCTTCGGAGTAATGTCTTCCGGGATGCTCTGCGTGTAGATCCGGTAGCCGCGCGACCGGAGCAGGGCCGCCCTGGTGACGTCCACCGCGAGCGGGCCATCCAGCCATCCCTGCAAACCGCCGGCGTCCGCACTCCTCAGATCATGGCAGCAGGGAAGTACCGCCACCCTGGACCCTGCCGTCATCGCCCGCTCCAGCACCAGGTCGGTCAGGCCGCCGCAGGCGTGCACCGAAACAACGATGTCGTCCGGACGCAGCGGAACCTGTTCCAGATCGCATTCGACAAAGCTGATCCGGCCGGCGAGACCGGGCCAGTCGGAGCGGAGTTCCGCCGCAAGCAGCGCCGCATTCCGCGGGATGGACCGGTCCACGGCAAGCGCCTCGGGAACGTCCCGGTCCATGAGCAGGAGGATCTGGGCCAGGAGGCCGTGCCCCGCGGCGAGGTCCACCACCCTTCCGCCGCGAAAGCGCCTGTGCACCCGGCGCGCCACATCCCACGCCTCGTAGAGCTCCTTGCGCGGCAGGCAACCGGCCCGGCAGACCGCGCGGGCAATCCGGTCAAAGAGTGCATCGCCGGCGAAGAGCGGCAGATGCCGTTCATTGAGTCTGTTGCGTGATGATCTATCCAAATTCTTTATCCAATTATCCAGTTATCCGGTAGCGCGACCGCCTGCGCTAGCGTCATGTCGAAGAGTAGGGAACTGCACCCTCCCCCAGCCCCCACTGCCATTAAGTTACCTGACCAGCGATGATCATCCGCTGCTAAAACTCCCTCCCCTTCAAAAGCACCCCCATCCCCCTCCT
>DNRQ01000030.1:0-1939 GCA_003499925.1 Geobacter sp. | reverse complement strand
ACCCTACCTCTCATTCCCTTAACTTAATGGCAGTGCCCATCGAGGGAGGGGGGGCTTATAGTTCCCTCTCCCCTGGTGGGAGAGGGTTAGGGAGAGGGGGAAATGCGGCGGGGGTTTCTTCAGCAGAAGGTCGGCGGGAATGCACTTTATGCGCTCCGGATCACAACTCCCTTGCCGCGTCAGCTCCCTCCGGATAAGCTACAGCTCCTTCTCCAGCTGGCGCACCCGTTCCTCGTCCTTCTTGATCTCCGCCAGTTTCTTATAATACGCCTGACGAGCGGGTCCGGGCGTCGAGAGAGCATTCTTGTTGATGTAGGGGTTGTCCTCGAAAGTCGCCTCACCCTTGGCGCGTTTCTTCTCGAACTCCTTAATTTCCTCCTCCGTCGGGGTCCTTCCCTTGGCTACTGACCACTTCCGATAGAGTCTGGCCAGCTCCTGCTTCTTGGCTGGCAGCGCTTGCCTGATTGCCTGCAACTCCCGGCTCAGCCTCGCATGCTTTTCCTGCTTTGCGCCATTTTCCTGCTTCGCGCTCTCTTCCGGCGCTGTGGCGGAACTGGTCGTTGGCGGAGCGGGAGAATCCGCGGGGCTCTTCTTGGCACTCCCCTTTGCGGTCGGCAGCTCCTTGACCCGATTCAGATAGCGCTCCGGGATGCTGTCCGCGTTGTCGGTGAAGTGGGTCACACCCCTGTCGTCCTGCCATTGATAGGTGGCGGCCTGAGCCACTGCCGATGCCGACAGTACAAGTATGAGAGCTGCGAGCTTGATAGATGGTACTGTCATGTTTCCTCATGCCACCTTGTATTTGGGCGAGACGCCGTAGTGATGGTGAGTAGCTGGCGTGGTGGAAGAAGGGGACCGCAGCATTGATGCCTGCGAAATGCTCAGTGGTTTACAGGCTCTACCCATTGCGTCTCTTAAAGGCGTGCCATGATAATATGCCTATATCTCAATTGTCAATTTGCTTCTGCTGTTTCAGGTCGGCATGAGAGAGTTGTTCCTACGGGGGATGCTTGGCTGCTGATACGCTGAGAGACCAAAAAAGAGGGTTGGAGTTCAAGCCGCAGCGCTTGCGTTCCCAAGCTAGAGCTTGGGAGCGAGACGATAAGAAATCTTCCGCAAACTGCACAAGCTCACCCTCCCCCCCGCCCCACTGNNCAGTGCCCCCCCGCCCCCTCCCATAAAGCGAGGGGGTGCCATCAACAGTTTAATGGCAGTGCCTACAGCCTCAGGCAGCCTGCCTGGCGGTGACCATGACTGCAAAGACCTCCCGCATCAGGTCGGATACGTTCTTGTTGGCTTCCCGTGATATCTTCTCGAGTGTTTCGCGCTCTTCGTCGCTCACCCGAACCGACAATACATGGTATCGCGGTCGTTCCTTGCATTTGGCCATGGTTCCTCTCCGCTCCCTTCATGAGCTTCCTCAGCTCGGTTTGTAGACCCTTAAAAGCGCCTGGGCCATCTCGGCCGGACTCTCCGCGACACTGATGCCGCACTCCCTCAAGACCGCGACCTTCTCCGTGGCGGTACCCCTGCCGCCGGAGATGATGGCGCCGGCATGCCCCATGCGCTTGCCCGGAGGGGCGGTGAGCCCTGCGATGTAGGCCGCCACCGGCTTGCTCATGTTCTCCTTCACGAAGCGCGCCGCCTCTTCCTCGGCGGAGCCGCCGATCTCGCCGATCATGATGACCGCCTCGGTCTCGGGGTCCTCCTCGAACAGGCGCAGGCAGTCGATGTGGCTCGTGCCGTGCACCGGGTCGCCGCCGATGCCGACGCAGGTNNCGCAGGTGGACTGCCCCAGGCCGATGCTGGTCAGCTGCCAGACCGCTTCATAGGTCAGGGTGCCGGAGCGCGATACCACCCCGATCTTCCCCGGCTTGTGGATGTAGCCCGGCATGATGCCGATCTTGCACTGCCCGGGGGTGATCACGCCGGGGCAGTT
>DNRQ01000078.1 GCA_003499925.1 Geobacter sp. | reverse complement strand
CCCCCCTTTGAAAAAGGGGGGTCGGGGGGGATTTCGCCCAAGGCGACACAGAGTGCAGCTTTGCAACTAACTGCAAATCCCCCTAAATCCCCTTGGTCCGCCATAGCCTGAAAGGCGACGTGCATGAAATGCTTATTTTTCCCTATGTCTCCTTGATTACAACAAAGTCGCTTGCTGGCAAGTGAGCCGTTAGTATACTTTCATGTCGTGCCAAAACGAGAGTTCTCAGGTAATCAACCATAATCGAAGCAATTTTGGCCCAGAGAACAGGAGGTATGGAAATGTGTGCCTTGGCGTGCAATATCGTAAGCTACCGTCCCGACCCGGATCTGCTGGCCGCCAATTTCCGCCCCTGGCACGTCGAAGCGCTGCTCTATCAGGCGGCAACGCTCATGGACAGATGCCTGGTCGATTTCAGGGAGTACTCCTCTCTTGATTATGAGTGGAACCAATTCAAGACGGACCTTGAGGTCCAGGAGAAACAACTCGATCTGGATAAGATAGGTGAAGCCGAGGGTGAAGCGGAGATTGAAGCCGAAGGTGTAGCGGACAAAGAAGTGGTTTCAGCCCAGGATGAAGCAGTTTCTTCGGAGGAGTCTCAAGAAGGCGTCGAGGAAAACGCCGAGGTAACGGAGGCCGAACCCGCTTTGGCGCTGGCCGCGGCTCCGATCGTCAAGAGCACCCTGCAACTTCGGGCGGAGGCGGTGCAGCGAAAAAAAGAGCTTGCCGGCCCGGGGAGACCGTTCGCTCTCGACGAGCAGCGCGACCTGACGCTGAAACGGGTGTGCCGTGACTATGAAGAGGGTCTCAATCGCGCCTGCGTAGCCTACGAGGGGCTCAAGACGATATTCGGCCTGGTCGGACTTGCATCGCCCCTGCGCCCTGAATCCGAGACCTTGGCTACCTCGATCACCCAGCTCTCGATCTGGATCCGGAACGCCATCGAGTGGCTGGTGGAATACCAGCATCTGGAACAGGCGTTTACCCGGGTGGTCTCGGTACGCTCTCTGCTGAATCGAAGCGCCTGGGTTCAGTTGAAGCAGGCGAGGGACAGCTTCTCGACGAAGCTGCAGGTTCCGGCAGATCTGTTTCGAGGCTATGACAACTGTCGTTTGCGAGGTATCGGCGCGTCGCTGATCGGCGAGGCGGGAAAGGTGCCGTGGTCGATCGTTCTCCGGCTTCCCGACGATGCGGTCTATGAAAGGTCGGGGCAGATGGTCGATGTGGATCAGTCCAGCCGTGCTTTCTGCCTGCTGGGGCGGGTGGAGAACCGCCGCTCGGTCCACCCGGTGGAAATCTGCGGAGAAACCACTCTCCTCAATGCGAGCCCCGTGGGTCGACCGAATCCACCGGCATCGTGGTCACTGGAGATTTTCAAACCTGCCGGCGCCACTTCGGAGTCGTTCGGCCACGTCGAGGATGTGGTACTGGAAATACAGGTCTCGGGATATCCCCGAACCTCCACCAGCTGATCGCAGGACAACGGAAAAGGAGGAGTACATGCAAAGACGATTAGTTCGATGGTTGACGGTTCTGATGACGGTTTCTCTTGTCGCCCTCACTGTGTCTCCGGTCCTCGCCGCGAAGACGGCCAAGAGCAGCAAGTCGGCATGCATGGTCTGCCATGAGAAGGTGACGCCGGGGATCGTGAAGCAGTTCCTTTCGGGCAAGATGGGGAAAAGACACGACTGCTCCACCTGCCACGGCTCGGCGCACACCTCGGCCTCGGACGCGGCCAAGGCCAAGCTCCCCACCCCCGATACCTGCGCCATGTGCCATGCCGAAAGGGTCAAGCAGTACCGGGAAGGGAAGCACGCCCTGGCCTGGGCCGCCATGAAGGCGATGCCGATGATCACCCACCAGCCCTCCGCGGTGGGAGGCGGAGACCTGAAGGGATGCTCCGCCTGCCACAAGATCGGCGAAAAGCCCCCGACCGATCTGACCCGATACGGCACCGGCGCCTGCGACTCCTGCCACACCCGCCACAGCTTCTCGGTGAAGGAGGCACGGGACCCGCGGGCCTGCCGGACCTGCCACATGGGGTTCGACCATCCCCAGTGGGAGATGTGGCAGACCTCGAAGCACGGCACCATCTGGGAGATCGAGCCTACCACCGGCCGGGCGCCCACCTGCCAGACCTGTCACATGCCGGATGGCAGTCATAACGTGATGACCTCCTGGGGATTCCTGGCGCTCCGCCTCCCGGAAGACGACAAGGAGTGGTTGGGGAACCGGGTCACCATCCTCCAGGCGATGGGCATTCTCGATGAAAAGGGGAACCCGACCGAGCGTCTGGAGGCGGTCAAGGCGGCCAAGATGGCGCGCCTGGACAAGGAAAGCTTCGACAAGGAGCGCAACAAAATGATCGCAGCCTGCGCCAATTGCCATTCCCGCAGCTACGCGGAGGCCAACCTGAGGGCGGGTGACGAGGTGATCCGCGAGGTGGACAAGATCTTCGCCGACTCCATCCGCACGGTCAAGTCTCTCTACGACGACGGCATCCTGAAGAAGCCCGAAGGATGGAAGTATGCCCCCGACCTGCTCCAGTTCTACGAGGCGAAGAGTTCTGCCGAGCAGGAACTTTACCTGATCTTCCTGGAATACCGGCAGCGGGCCTTCCAGGGGGCGTTCCACTCCAACCCGGATTACATGCACTGGTACGGCTGGGCCAAGGTGAAGGAGGCGTCGGCCCGCATCAAGGAAGATGCGGAACGGATGCGCAAGGAGAGAAGGTAGCGGTGATCCGGGGAAGGCGGGGCGAAAAGCCCCGCCTTCTTTTTTTTGCGAGCTTATAAATATCCCGACTGTTTGCCGGTCATGCTCTTTTCTCATTGACTAGATACAAGAACCGACGTGTCAGCAATTCCTTTCTCACTTCTTCCCAGCAGATCCCTCATGCCTTTCTATTACCTGATCAGCAACCAACCCCGACTGCGGCGGCGTTTTGTCCAGGAGTAAGATTACCGTACCTGTCCCCATCCCCACCCTGACCCTCCCCTTGAAGGGGAGGGGACCTGGAGGATAAAGGGTGGACTAACTCAGAAGCCGCCTCACAGAGGGCGCTCTGCGGCGCTTTGTCGAAGACAAGGTTCATCTACGCCGGACACCTGCTCACTCTCCTCCCCCTGGAGGGGGGAGGTCGGGAGGGGGGAAGACACCGGCTTCTGCGAAGAACTGGCCGAGTTCCCCCTCCCTAGCCCTCCCCCGTCCAGAAGGTTCCGCGCCACTGCCAGCGGCAGGTGGCACAGACGAGGATGAAAATGAAATAGACGAAGAAAGGGCTGTTCGGGCCCGAGGTGAGAAACATGAGGCATGCGAAGACCAACAGGTCCACGCTATGGGTGACGATCTGCAGGCTAAGCGGGCCGGCATCCCTGCGCCAGGTCACCGCTCCGAGAACGAGGGAATAGACCAGATATCCGGATAGAATCCCATAGGTGAGCCGGGCATACCGGGAAGGCTCCGACGGGTCAATCCAGATTGCCAGCAGAAAAAAGGCAGCCAGAACCATCCGCCCGGTGGCGATGAGGTGTTCAGCCCTGCATTTCGAGTCGAAGCGCGTTTCCGGGGTCAACGGCGTCACCGGATCTCATTGCACTGCAACTGGGCCGACTGGCCGACTTTGAGGCATCTGCAGCTGCGTATCACGGTGTACTCCTCCCTGTTTTCACCTCGGCACACCAGCAGGAATACTTTATACTTTATTGTTTTTCGGCGTCAATGCTTTTCATTAAAATAGGAGCCGCTGGCGACATCCCTTCCTCCAGGCCCGCTTATCCGGCAGCGATGCCGGATGCTTCCCCGGCGGGAAGCTCCCGGGGAAGGCGAAAGGGCGACGGCTGAATCAGGACGGATTTGTCGATCTTGAGGCTGGGGCGACGGCTGAATCAGGCGGATTTGTTGATCCTGAGGCTGGCTGGCGGCTGGAAATGACTAGCCGTGATTCTCGGGATAGAGTTTTTCTATCTGCTGAAAGGAATCGATACATTCCTCCAGGAGGACCTGGACCAGTTCCGGATCGAACTGCTTCCCCGCCTCCTCACGGATGGTGTTGAGCACTTCCTCTTCATTCCACGCCTCTTTGTAGCACCTGCGACAGGAAAGCGCATCATAGACATCGGCAAGTGGCCACGATCCTGCCAAAGAGCGGTATCTCTGCACCCTTCTTGCCGCGCGCCCCCCCCTCCTCCGTCTCGAAACCCGCCAATGGCTGAAGTGTCTCCGGATCTACGTGCCCGGGGTAACCGTTGCCGTCCCAGCGCTCGTGATGATTGAGGGCGACGACGGCTGCCGACTCGTCGAACGCCGAGTAGATATCGGAAAAGAGATTGCAGCCAAGGAGCGTGTGCAACTTCATGTCGGCAAACTCTTCAGGGGTGAATCGTCCCGGTTTCTTGAGAATGGTGTCGGAGATGGCAACCTTGCCGACATCATGCAGCATGGCGGACATGCGCAACACGTCGCGGTTCTTGTCGATCTCATCCCGGGGCAGCCCCTTCTTGTTGGCCCATGCCTCGTAAAGCACCACTGAATACGATGCCACCCGATTCACATGCGGGCCGGTCTCTTTGGGATCGCGCATCTCCGCCATCTTGTTCATGCGCAGGATCATCTCGCGGGTCATCTTGGCCCGTTCGATCGCGTTGGCGGCATTGATGGCAAAATAACTGATGATCTCTTCGTCTTTGCCGGCAAACGCCATGACATCGCCCTTGGAGTCCGTGGCATTGATGAGTTGCAGCACGCCGATGACATCGTTGCGGAAGTTTTTCAGCGGTATGGTCAGCATGGAATGGGTACGGTAACCGGTCAAATCATCGTAGGAACGGTTGAAGGAAAAGGGATAGCACTCGGCTGCCTGGTAGGCGTCCTGGATGTTGAGGATGGTACCTCTCGATGCGACATATCCGGCGATTGAGTCATTGCCGATGGGGATACTGAAAGTAGCGTAGGGGAGTTTTCTGCCTGGCGCTAACTGCCGCTGCAAAGAATCATTTTGGGTGTAGCTGAATCTGAGTTGGTCACCTTCTTTGACATATATCGATCCGGCATCACAGTTAGTGAAGCAGCGCGCCTCGGTCAGGACCTTTTCCAGCAGAAGATCGATGTCCTTGATCTGCGAGATTTCGAATCCGAGCTGTATCACCTTCAGCAATTTACTATTTTGTTCTTCCATAGATACTCACCCGCTTGGTCTCATGGTACTGCCGGCGCGATAGACAATCGCTGCAAAGATCCAAACTCACCGGTTTGAGGGAACGACCCAACAATTGCCGCCCTTTTGGACTCCATGTTTGACCACGCCATACTATACCGTCAGGGTCCAAAGAACAAGTCTTCAAGCTGGATGAGCTATGCCCTCTTGTAATAAGCCCGGCAGTGGGCTTCCTGACATTCCCTCCGGATTAGCACTCATCTTCCGCATACACCCCCATCCCCCTCCTGACCTCCCCCTTGAAGGGGGAGGGAGCTGAACAGCGGAAGATCAGCGCTAATCAGGAGCTATTTTGTCCAGCGCCCGAACTGCCTCTGCACCTCATTTAATCCCCCGTTACGTCTCCCGGCATAACCAGACCTGATTAGTACCAATCTCCCGCATGGTCCTCTACCCTCCCTTGATGGGAGGGGCGGG
>DNRQ01000121.1 GCA_003499925.1 Geobacter sp. | reverse complement strand
AAGGAGCTCCGCCCAGAGCTGGACGTCGCTGAATTCTTTGACGTCCATGGCGAAGATGATCTTCTTGATGGCTTCTTCTCTGGTCATCTGTCGTATCCTTTCGGCCTGGTAGAGCGGGAGGAGTTGGGTTGAGCTTTCAGCTCCCTCACCCTAACCCTCTCCCGTAGGGAGAGGGGATTATATGGATTGATGGGCGAACACAAGGTTCGCCCCTACGGGTGGTCAATTCGCCCTGGATCCCCATGGCATGCATGGTGAAGTCGCGAAGGCTGCCGGAAAGGCTAGGCCTGAAGGGCTTCTTTGACGGCGGCGATCACCTTGGCGATGGCGTCTTCGATCGGCAGGATCTCGACTTCGCCGCTTCTTCTCTCTTTGAGCTCGACGCGCCCGTCGACCAGGTTTTTGGCACCGACGACGATCCGGAGCGGGATGCCGATCAGGTCGGCGTCCTTGAACTTGAAGCCGGGCCGCTCGTCACGGTCGTCGATGAGGACTTCTATCCCTGCCTCCAGCAGTTCCTGGTAGATCGACTCGGAAGCGTCCCTTACCGCGTCGTCCTTGGCGCTCAAGGCCGAGACGATGCACTGGAAGGGTGCGATGGGAATCGGAAAGATGATGCCGTTCTCGTCGTGGTTCTGCTCGATGCAGGCGGCGACGGTACGGCTGATGCCGATGCCGTAGCACCCCATGTAGATGATCTGCTCCTTGCCGTCGGCGTCGAGGAAGGTCGCCTTGAGGGCCTTGGAGTATTTGGTGCCGAGCTTGAAGACGTGCCCGACCTCGATGCCGCGCCAGATCTCCAGCTTGCCGCTCTCGCAGCGCGGGCAGGGGTCGCCGATCACCACGTTCCTGATGTCGACGAACCCGGTGACGCTGAAGTCGCGCTTCAGGTTCACGTTCTTCAGGTGGGTGTCCGCCGCATTGGCTCCGGTTACGAAGTTGTGCATACCCTCGATGGAGAGATCTGCAATTACCCTCACCTTTTCCGCAAGGGCCACGGGGCCCGCGTAGCCGGTCGGTGCGCCGGTAACCTTGAGCACCACGTCGTCGCCCGCCATCTCGATCTCGGTGCAGCCGAGGTGGTTTTTCAGCTTGATCTCGTTCAGGTCGTAATCGCCGCGCAGCAGTGCCACCACGGGCTCGTTGTCGGCGAGGAGCACCAGGGTCTTGACGACCTGGGTGCTGTTCACGCCGAGGAAGGCCGCAACTTCTTCGACGCTCTTTTGCCCCGGCGTCGTTACCCGCTCAAGCGGACGCGGATCGGCATGCTCGCACGCCTCGCCCCTGCGCGTCTCGGCCTTTTCCATGTTCGCCGCGTACTCGCAGGCGGAGCAGGAGACGATGGCGTCCTCGCCGGAATCGGCCAGCACCATGAATTCGTGCGAGAAGCTGCCGCCGATGCTCCCGGTGTCGGCCTCAACGGCGCGGAACCTGAGACCGCAGCGTTCGAAGATCCTGCGGTACGCCTTGTACATCTTGGCGTAGGAGACGTCGGCAGTTGCCTCGTTCACGTCGAAGGAGTAGGCGTCCTTCATGATGAACTCGCGGCCGCGCATCAGGCCGAAGCGGGGGCGGATCTCGTCGCGGAATTTCCCCTGGATCTGGTACAGGTTGATCGGCAGCTGCCGGTAGCTCCTGACTTCCTTGCGGACCAGGTCGGTGATCACCTCTTCATGGGTGGGTCCCATGCAGAACTCGGCGTCCTTTCTGTCGTTGAAACGCAGCAGCTCCTTGCCGTAGAATTCCCAGCGCCCCGACTCCTTCCAGAGCTCCGCCGGCTGCACTGCGGGCATCAGCATCTCGATGGCGCCCGCCTTGTTCATCTCCTCCCGGACGATCGCTTCCACCTTGCGGATGGAGCGCAGCCCCAGCGGCAGGTAGTTGTAGATGCCGGCGGCAAGTTTTCTGATCATGCCGGCGCGAAGCATCAGCTGGTGGGAGATCACCTCCGCATCGGAGGGAGTCTCCTTGACGGTCGGGATAAAGTACTGGGAATAGCGCATAACGGTCGGGCCTCATAAATTCTTTCTAGTATATATTTGAAAAATCGAACAACAAACCACAGGCATTTTTAGCCACAAAAAGGCACAAAATACGCAAAAAAAATCTTAGGCACGTACGACGGCTACTCTTATATGCCAGAGCAATACAAAAATCTGTTAAAGACGAACCGCCAACCACGTCACACGACTAAGATTCCAAGGTCAATGTTCTAAAACCGAATAAAGGCCTAGATTTCTTTTGCGTCTTTTGTGACTTTTTGTGGCTAAAAAGCTGTAGGTTTGTTTGGTTGCCTTTGACTGTGCAACGGTGGCTTAGTTTTCTTTCACGGCGTTCAGCACTTCTTCTACCAGTGCATCGGCCAGTTCGCCTTCGCCTACTTTCCTTACTACCTCGCCGTTCTTGAACAGGAGCCCCTCGCCTCTGCCGCCGGCGATGCCGAAGTCGGCCTCGCGCGCTTCTCCGGGGCCGTTCACGGCGCACCCCATGACGGCGACGGTGATGTCGTTGTCGAGATGGGCCAGCCGGCGCTCGACTTCCTCGGCAACGGGTATCAGATCGATCTGGCAGCGACCGCAGGTGGGACAGGATACGAAGTTGATCCCCCGCTTCCTGAGCCCCAGCGATTTCAGTATGTCGTAGGCGACGCGCACCTCGTCGACGGGGTCGCCGGTCAGGGAGACCCGCATGGTGTCGCCGATCCCCTGGTGCAGCAGGATGCCGAGCCCCACGGAGGACTTGACGGTCCCGGAGAAGGTGGTCCCCGCCTCGGTGACGCCGATATGCAGCGGATAGTCGACGGCATCGGAGAGGAGCCGGTACGCCTCCAGCGTCCGGACCACGTCGGAAACCTTGATGGAGATCTTGATCTGGTGGTAGCCGAGATCCTCCAGTATCCTTACGTGTCCAAGCGCCGACTCCACCATCGCCTCTGGTGTGGGATGGCCGTACTTGACCAGCAGTTCCTTCTCCAGGGAGCCGCCGTTGACGCCGATCCGGATCGGGATGCTGCGCTCGGCCGCGGCCTTCACCACTTCGGCCACCTTCCAGCGCTCGCCGATGTTGCCGGGATTGAGGCGCAGCCCGTCCACGCCGGAGTCAAGCGCGGTGAGCGCAAGTTTGTAGTCGAAATGGATGTCGGCTATGAGCGGCAGGGAATTGCCCGCCTTGATGGCGGCAAGCGAGATGGCCGCGTCCATGTCCGGGACGGCACAGCGCACGATATCGCAGCCGGCGGCGGCAAGACGCCCGATCTGGGCCAGGGTGGCAGCGACATCCCTGGTGTCGGTGGAGCACATGGACTGGACCGCGCAGGGGGCTCCCCCTCCGATCGGCACAGCCCCGATCATGATCTGCCTGGTCAATTTTCTCATAGCGGGACATAGTAGCTAAATCGACACGGAAAATCAAGGATCATCGGCACTTTGATCACTTCCGGCTTCGCAGATGCCACTCTCTTCCCCCCTCCGGGGGGAGGAGAGTGCGCAGGTGCCAAGCGATGACCTGCTTAGTGCTAATCTTCAGCACACTGCGCAAGCACCCCCTCTCCCTTGATGGGAGAGGGTGAAAAGCTGGCATGAGCCTCACCCTCCCCCCGCCCCCACTGCCATTAAGTTAAGGAGCTGCCAGCAGACGTGTAGGGTGGGCCCCGCCCACCAAACCTCGGTGGGCTAGGCCCACCCTACGTGATCTGCGTGGCGCCACCTGTTAACTTAATGGCAGTGCCCCCCGCCCCTCCCATCAAGGGAGGGGGAGTTTTAACCAGCGGAAGATTAGCACTAATCAGGAGCGATGATTTAAGTTCGTCTCCGACCAAAGCCCCGCAAGCGGCGTGGAGTGCCAATGCTTAAATTAACTACTAGCTGTGAAATGGATAGAGAGCCCTTTATCACAAGCAGAGGATATATGAATATAGAAACCACCGCAGGAATGCCGCTCCTACAGAACCGGGCACGGAACTATCTACCAAACAAAGGTACTGGCCAGAAATGGGACCTTCCCCCTTTGGCAAAGGGGGATCGAGGGGGATTTAGTCAGCTCAGGTGGGCAAAATCCCCCCTTGCCCCC
>DNRQ01000072.1 GCA_003499925.1 Geobacter sp. | reverse complement strand
GGAGAAGCTCGCCATCCTCGGCCAACTCTCCGGGAGCGTGGGGCACGAGCTCAGGAATCCGCTCGGGGTGATGAGCAACGCCGTCTACTTTCTGAAGATGGTCCTGACTGAGGCGGACGAGACGGTGAAGGAATACCTGGGAATCGTCGAGAAGGAGATCGCCAACTCCCTGCGGATCATCACCGACCTCCTTGACTTCGCCCGGACCAAGACCCCGCAGATAAAAGCGGTGGCGGTCCTGGAATTGATGAACGAAAGCCTCGAAAGATGCGCCATTCCGGAGAGCGTCGCGCTTCAGACCGAAATTCCGGATTCGCTTCCCCCTCTCAGGGTCGACCCGCTGCAGATGATGCAGGTGCTGACGAACTTTGTCGCCAACGCGGTCCAGGCGATGCCGGGCGGGGGGAGTCTGCGGATCGGCGTTCGGGAAATGCGGAATTTCAACTTCGAAGCTTCCACCCCCGAGTCCGAAGCACGCTCCCCGATGCCGGAGGGGGATTTCGTCGCGATCTCCGTGGCCGATACCGGCGAGGGGATTTCCCGCGAGAACATGAAGAAGCTCTTCCAACCCCTCTTCACCACGAAAGCGAAGGGGATCGGGCTTGGACTCGTGGTCTGCAAGAACCTGGTGGAGGCGAACGGCGGCAGGATCGAGGTGGAGAGCGAGGTCGGGAAGGGAACGATCTTTACGGCGATGCTGCCGGTGGAAAGGGGGCGGACATGAAGAAATGGAGCTGCGCGGTGCTGTGTTGCGGGATTTCCGTCGTTTTGCTGGCGGGAGCTGCGCCGAGCGCCTACCCGGCGCAAAGCTACACCTTCGGCGTGGTCCCCCAGTACGACCAGCGGCAACTGCACGCCATATGGCAGCCGATCCTCGGCGAACTGCAAAGGCGTACCGGCATCTCCTTCAAGCTGGCCGGCATGCCCACCATACCGGCGTTCGAAAGGGAACTCGCCGAGGGGAGGTACGACTTCGCTTATATGAATCCCTATCACCTGCTCAAGCCGAGCAAGTCCGGTAGCTACATCCCGCTGGTGCGCGACGGCGTCAACCTGCGCGGCATCCTGGTCGTGCGCAAGGAGAGCGCGATAAAAAGCCCGTCCGAGCTGAACGGGAAGAGTGTGGCCTTTCCCTCGCCCAACGCCCTCGGGGCGTCCATGATGCTACGGGCGGACCTTGCCAGGGAATTCAAGGCGAAGGTTGCTCCCCTGTACGTAAAGACCCACGACTCCGTGTATCTTCATGTCGTCAAGGGACTTGCCGATGCGGGGGGTGGCGTGGAGAAGACGCTCGAAGAGCAGGAAAAGCCGATCCGGGACGCCCTGAGAGTGCTGTACCTCTCGCGCGACCTCCCCCCCCACCCCGTAGCGGCGCACCCGAAAGTCTCCGGGGCGGACGCGGAAAAGGTGCGCCGCGCCTTTCTCGAAATGGCGGACGATCAGGCGGGGCAGGCGCTGCTGGCGAGGATCCCGATGAAAAAACCGGTTTCGACTTCCATGAACGATTATCTCCGGATGAAGAAATTCGATCTGGGAGCATTCTGGGTGGAGGAGTAGCGATGTCCCTCAGGGTCAAGGTGTTTTTGCCGCTTCTGCTGGCGATCGTCCTGCTTGCCGCCTACATCTACGCCCTCTGGATACCCCGGGTGCTCGCGGATGCGGAAAGCGCCTATCGGAATTCGGTACGAAGGCACCTCGAGAGCGTTGCGGAAGGGCTGGTCCCCTTGATGCTGGGTAGGCAGTTGGACGCGGTCTACGGCAACCTCGATGCCCTGCTGGAGAAAAATGCCGACTGGGTGGACATCCGGCTGATCGACCAGAAGGGGCGATTGCTTTACCCCCTTGGGGCCTCCGGCCCTGCAAGCCGCAAGGAGCGGCCCGGCGTCGGGAGCGTGACGCAGGAGATCCGCCACCTGGATGAGAAGCTCGCCGCCATGGAGCTAACGGTCGATTTTACCCCCAGGCTGAACGAAATCAGGGAACGGTCCAAGGCCCTTATCTATACGTTGCTTGCCGTGCTGCTCCTGATCCTGTTCGCCAACGGGCTCATCCTCGATTTCATCGTGAGAAAGCCGATCAAGCTGCTCGCCGATGCGTCCCGACGGCTTGCGACCGGGGATTTCGACATGTCTCTTCCCGAACCGGGCAACGACGAGGTGGGCATACTGGTAAACAGCTTTGCCGGGATGCGCGACGCGGTACGGACCCATACCCAAAGGCTGTCCGAGGCCAACGAACAGCTGCTCAGGGAGATAGCCGAGCGCAAACAGGCGGAGGAAGGGTTGCGGCGGGCGCAGGAGGATCTTGTCAGGCAGGAAAAACTCTCCATTTTGGGCCAGATGTCCGGGAGCGTGGGGCACGAGCTGCGCAACCCCCTGGGGGTCATGAGCAACGCCGTCTATTTCCTGAAGGCTGTTCATGCCGATGCGGACCAAACCACGAAGGAGTACCTGGACATCATCGGGACGGAGATCGCCAACTCCCAGCGGATCATCACCGATCTCCTGGATTTCGCCCGCACCAGCCCGCCTAGAAGGGTGGCGGTCACGGCAGGCGAGCTGGTGCGGCAGAGCCTTAAGAGGTGCAGCATCCCGAAGAACGTAACGGTGGATGTCGCGGTCGAGGTCCCGGAAGAGCCGTCCATGCTGAACGTCGACCCGCTCCAGATGGGGCAGGTACTCACCAACTTCATCAGCAACGGGGTTCAGGCGATGCCCAACGGCGGTTCCCTGCAGCTCGCCGCGCGCCTCGTTTCCGGCAATGAGATGGAAATCTCCGTCACCGACACGGGCGAGGGCATCTCCCCGGAGAACAGGAAGAAGCTCTTCCAACCCCTCTTCACCACCAAGCCGAAGGGGATCGGGCTGGGACTCGTGGTCTGCAAGAACCTGGTGGAGGCGAACGGCGGGCGGATCGAGGTGGAAAGCGAGCCCGGGAAGGGGACGACGTTCGCGCTGCTGCTCCCTGCGGGAAAAGGGGGCTGCTGAATGGCGGCCCCTTTTCCCGCAGGGTGGCGCTTAGGGGGAAAGGAACATCATGGCGAACGAGAAACCAGAAGCAGCCGAGATCCGGAACCTCAAGTCGCGGATAGCCGCGCTGGAGCAGCTTGTCGAGGCATACGAGGGCAGCGTCGTCGAACAGGCGGAGAAAATCGCCGCACGCGGGCCGGCTGAAGAGGCGCTGCAGAAGAGCGAGGCCTGNNCATGGTCAACGAACAGCTGGAGATGATGTTCGGCTATGACCGCGCGGAGATCCTCGGCAAAAAGGTCGAGATACTGATCCCCGCGCGCTTTTCCCGGCACAGCGAACAGAGCCGGGAATACTTCGGGTGCCCGGGAAGGAGATCCATGGGGCGCGAAGTGGAACTCTACGCGCTCAGGAGGGACGGGAGCGAATTCCCCGTGGAGGTCAGCCTGAGCCCCCTGGAGACGGCCGGGGGAACGATAGTTTCGGCGGTGGTCCGCGACAACACCGAAAGGAAACGGGCGAAAGAGGATATTCAGCGCTTGAACGAAGCGCTGGAGGCAAAGATCGAACAAAGGACGAGGGAGCTGTCCGATGCCCAGGAAGAACTGCTGCGCAGGGAAAAGCTGAACATGCTGGGGATCGTCGCGGCGAACGTCGGCAACGAACTCAGGAACCCCCTGGGGGTGATGAACAACGCCGTCTATTACCTGAGCACCATGCTCGCCGATGCGGACGAATCGGTCGGGGAGTACCTGGAGATCATCGGCAAGGAGATCGAGGGGGCTCAGCGGGTCCTGTCCGATTTCATCGATTTCTTCCGCGCCACCCCCCCCAGGGCGAGGGAGGTCCCGGTCGACGAACTGATAAGCCAGAGCCTGGCGGCATGCGACGTGCCGGGGAACGTGACGGTCAGCGTCGAAGTCCCGGAGGCGCTCCCCGTCAAGGTGGATCCGTCCCAGATGAGGCAGGTCTTTCGCAACCTCATCGTCAATGCGGCGCAGGCGATGCCGGAGGGTGGGGCGCTGCGCATCTGCGCGCGCCTGGTTCCCGGGTATGAAGCGCAAGAAACCGGACCTGGAGAGTCGAACCTCGAACCTCCCGGTTCAGTGGAAATCAGCGTGGCCGACAGCGGCGCGGGGATCCCCTCGGAGAACGTGGAAAAGGTCTTTCAGCCGCTCTTCAGCACCAAGGCGCGGGGGCTCGGGCTCGGGCTGTCGATCTCCAAGAGCTTCACGGAGTCGAACGGCGGGCGGATCGAGGTGGAGAGCGGGGTGGGGAAGGGGACGACCTTCACGGTGGCGCTGCCGGTGGGAAGGAGGGAGCCGTGAGAGGAAAACACCCCGAAAATGACATCCGCTCCGTGGCCTCGGGGGTCCGGCTGCGGGTGCTGGTTCCCCTCTTCGTTGCGATGATTCTCCTGCTGCTGACCTTTGTCTCGATGTTCTTTCGCGAGGCAAGGAAGCGCCAGAGCGAGGATATCGCACGCACTGCCGCGTCGGTCGAAGACATGTTCCAGGCGCAATCCATCGAAGGCGTCCAGGTCATGAGATCGATCATGGAGCTGGTCATCGGGGACCGGCGCCTGGAGGAGGCGTTGCGGGCAGGAGACCGCCAGGCCTTGCTCGACATCTCGGAGCCCATCCTGAAGGAGATCAGTGGCAGGAACCGGATCACGCATTTCTACTACATCCTTCCGGACCGTACCATGCTGCTGCGGGTTCAGGTCCCCGACAAATACGGCGACAAGATAGACCGCTTTGTCCTCCGGGAAGCCCAACGCACGGGCAAGCCCTTCTGGGGGAACGAGCAGGGTCCCTTCGGCAGCCTCACCCTGCGGGTCACCTATCCGTGGTACAGCAACGGGGAGGTCATCGGCTACCTGGAGATGGGGATCGAGTTCGAGGACATCATGCAGGCCTTCCACAAAATGCTCGATGTGGATGTCTTCGTCGCTATCGACAAGAAATTCCTGGATCGCGTGAAATGGGAATCGATGCGGAGGCGGACGGGAGGGGAGGCGAACTGGGACGAGTTTCCCTCGGTCATCGTACTCAGCCGGACCAGGCCGGAGATCCCGGCGCCGATCTCCGCGTACCTTGCTGGCCTCAAGGGCAGGCACGTCAGGCGCACCTTCGAGACGGCATGGGGCGGTCGGGTTGCCGAGACCGTTGTCGTGCCGTTTGCCGATCTGCGCGGACGCGAACTGGGCGAATTGGTGGTATTGCGGGACATCACCGGCGCCGCGTCAGAGCGCCGCCAGGGTCTGATTTGGGTCGCGACGCTCTGCACGATTATCACCGGCGTCCTGATGGCGTTTTTTTACGTCTTGCTCGGCCGCGTGCAGAGGGATGTGGCCCAGCGGACGGCGCGGCTGACGGAAGCCCAGCGGGTACTGACGGTTGAACAGGTAGAGCGGCAACGCGCGGAGAGGGAGAATGCAGAGCTGGAGCGAAAAGTCGAGGAGAGGACCCGGCAGCTCCTGGATGCCCGGGAGGAACTGGTGCGCAAGGAGAAGCTCGCCAT
>DNRQ01000156.1 GCA_003499925.1 Geobacter sp. | reverse complement strand
TTCAAAGACCCTGTGATCGGTTACCCGACAACAGCCACATCCAAACTGCAGAATTGGTCAATTCCTTTGGAGACAGGTCAAACAGATTCATTCTCTATCACCTCCAGCAATTGATTGCGCATGCGAAGATCAACTGGAATGGTTGGGCCATCTGTTTTGTTTAACTGGTTTTGGCTCGATCTCAGCCCATAAGGCAGGCAACAACTAGCTTGACACGCGCCGATCTACTTTCATCCGCTTCCTTCAACTCCACTTCCTCAGATCCACTCCTGCAACTCTGGCCGTTCCCAGTGTAATTTCGTCCGCATGGCCCCACCGTTCTGTCACTTGTCCAGGAACGCCCCCCCCCGACCAACACCATTATTGTTGCTTTCAATAAAAGAGGAGATGCGCGTGACAAGCCTTTTGACCTCGGGTGAAAGATCATCATAAGACTGAATTTCAGAAATTGCATCTTCCCAGAAGCGATATTTTTGTGTCAGCGTCCCACTTTTATCAGCATATTTGCCTAGCCGCCCCTTCTGGCCCTTTAGCAACACATCCTCAATGTACTTGCCTAGTAGTACGTTTTTGTAATCTTTCTGTTCAAAATGTGGCAAGGTCAGGTTATGGTCTTTCTCATATTTCTTAACAACCTTAGTAATCACTTTAGGAGTTAAAGTGTTCTCCATTTCACGTACCGACAAGACGTAATACCTATCGCCTAAAGCATTTTTCAGTTGATCATGACGTGCATCTTTATATGTACCTCTTTTATCCCTGTCAGATATTAGGAAAAGCTTACCACAAAGTCGTTCAACATTGATTCCGTCACACTTATCAAGAAAGGACCAATGAACTATGTTGCCACCTGAATATTCAACAAAGGAGTAATGAGTATCCAGTTTATAGACCGAATCAAGATTTTCTTTTTTATGATACAGATTCAAACAATATTGAAGATATTTTCGATCCGTTATACCTTCAACCCATATTGTACAATTGCTCAGAAAAACAGAGGAATTCTTCACGCCCAATAGTTCAAGGGTATGCATATCGTCATTGCTAACATTATTTATTTTAAATTTAGCAGATGCAGTAGAAGCATCTTGGCTATCTAGTTCTTTTTGAAAAGTGTATACAGAAATACTTGAATATTCGAGGGTTAAATCCAAAAAGTGGTTTGAATGTGTAGTTAAGAAATATTGATGATTTTCAAATTTCAGAAAAGTATTTATCAGAACCCGTTGTAGTCCAGGATGCATGTATAGCTCTGGCTCTTCAATAAAGGCCACCAGATGCTCATTCTTATTAACGAATAATGGAAAGGTGATACAAATAATTGACTGAATGCCATCTCCAAGATTATAAATTGGATACTCGTTCTCATTTCCAATCTTAACATATATTACATTTTCACCTTTTCGCGGAATCAATGCCACAGGCTGACCGTTAAAGAAATTAACACTCAGAAAATCTTGAAATTCAATGACAGTTTGTCTATCATTTAGGTCACCTAGCAACAGGTCCTTAAGCTGAGTGTAAAAGGCGAGTCCTGTGAAAATTTCTGGGGAAAATCCTTCTGAAAAATAATCAGCCTTAGTCCTATCAAAGTAGCAATCACTTCCATTAGTTAGACAGCGCAACCCCCTTAAGGTTGGGATATATAATTTCTTAAACTTCAGCTTATTACTACCTGCAATCTTATCCGTCAAAACGGAATATCTTTCAATCAAATCTTCAAATGAAGCTGTCACCCTGTCTCTTATGTCCATTTCCCTGCTATATCTTGTACTACCACGAACAAAACCAAACGGAGAGTTAGCCATTACACAACCATAAAAAGACTCAAGCACTTTTATTATACTATCGCCTTCTTTCTGAAATGCAGTATCAGCAAGTGGCAGTAAGTGCTCAATTTCCAGCGATGCATAATTTCTGTCTTTAAAGTAGTCAATTACTTCTCTCAGTTTAGCTGCGGATTCATCTTTAAATGATTTAATTTCTTCATGATCCACATTAGACTTATATACGTAGTTTTGTTGAGCTGCAATACCCCGTAAAAATTTACTCTTACCACTATTATTTGTCCCAATAAAAATATTTATCTTGGATAAATTATTTATGACAGGTTTCACAGAAGCATCTGATACAACTTCTTCTGTTTCATAATTGTTAAACTGCTCGGTCAACAATATAGCAGATATATCAAATCTCATTGCTCACTCCTAGTTTGCTTAGGCATTTTGTGCCTTTTGTGGCAATGAAGCATTGGTTCGCGGTGAGGATTTTGCCTTTCGGTAATTGCTGAGTGCACAGCGTTTTACACGCTGGTGCGCTTTGTTGGAAATCTCCCACTGACGTTCAAAAACTTACACAACTTACCAACGTCTCCCCAGCCCCACTCGATTGTCCTATGCAAGTCATCAGTACTAATTGATATTTTATATGGAATTAGTACAGACTTCATAAGTACTTTGTTTCTTATTGGAGCCAAACACGCCAAACAAAAATTGATAACAGCACATATGCCATTGATATTGATATTAGTTTTAAACCAAAAAAAGTATTTTGCGGCCATTTAAGGCAAGGAGGAGTGGAAAGTTCCGGGTCATCGTTTATGTCGCTTAGTTTTCTCTCTTCATACCACTGAAAGACCCCCCATATAGCGGTTGCTGCAATGTATTGAAATAAATCAAATACAAGAGTGAGCACAAGAAGGCCCGTGGGGAGGATAAGTTCTTTCGGGATTTTGGGTGTGGGGGCATCCGATGTTTTGAAAATCCATACAAGAGCAATGCCTGCGAATGCAAGTTTTCTTGCAACTTCGCTAGCTTTGCCAGAGAATTCGTAATAAGTTTCTCTATAATCGCTCAGTTTCATTTCTTAGGACCTCTAGCTCCTGTGCCCTTACTCTTAGCTGAACGTGCGCTAGGTTTTTGAGACAAAGCACTACCCGCGGCGGATTTTGAATCCTTACTAGTACGTCCATCTGCAAGAACTTTGGATGCAGCGGTTGCTGCTTTGGCAGAAGTTACTTTTTGGGGAGCCTTTGCTTGAGAGAGAGCACTTGCTGCAGCCGTTTTGGATTTTGAACTTGTTGAGTCGTTTCTTAAAGTTTTTGAAGCATCACTTGCAGCCTTCTCACTTGTTATTTTTTTCTTCATTACAATTTCTCCTAATAATATTGAAGTAGTTCTTCGTCAACGACGGGGAAACTCCTGCTATTTATTTGGCGGCGAGGGGGCCCCTGAAATCCTGCGTAACTTTTGAAGAGGCTATCATTTTGGTCCGTTATGCGCCTGCTCTCACAAAAGAGCCCAAGTCCTCTCCGCTCGTCCCTCCAAGCCAACACGAGAAGGTCTAGGTTGCACAGGATTTCAGGGGTGTCCTCCTCTGCACTAAAAAGACGAACAAGATCAAGTTGATAACTAGCTTATATTATTAGGCTAAACGTTGGGATGCTAGTGCTTTTGAAAGTATAATTTTGAGGTTATCAATTTCACTGGTTGCTAAATTTATCGAAGGTAGTGTTGCTATCATAGCACCCCTGTGGGAGCATCCACTATCTGCTTTGAGCAATTTGCCAATGAGCACAAGATTCGTCTTTACTTGTTCTATGAGGTGCTGATTTTTATGGCAAATCTCACATGCACTATTGCACCAATTATTAATGGTTGTTTCGCTTAAACCATTCAACTTGGCTCCAAATAACTCAATCTTTATATTTATGGTTTTAATTACTTCCCGTTCGAGCCGTATTCTTTTTAAAAATGGGTGATTTGTCATGACTTACTCCTTTCGGACATAAATTCTATACAATTAATTTGCCAAGAAATGACTCTTTCAGCAATGTCAAATAAAGAAGATTGGTCAATAGGCGCATTAGGCGCATTAAAAGTGATTCCTCTTTCACTCTCTCGTCGGTACCCAAGCAATAAGTTGTATTCGAAATCGGTGAGTGGAATGTTCAGTTCGGTAGGGGCAATTATATTTAATCTTAAATAGGATTTTGGTGAAAAATCGGTTGAGCCAAAGAAATCCGTCATGACAATACAAGTGTTTCTAATACTTGTACTTATAACACCTGCATCATATTCTAACGATAAACTCGACTCGTATAATGAATCAAAAATATCTTGTGACAACTTTAGTAAAAGATTCAGATCATTTAAATGATTATTATATGGCGGAATTTTATTCAAACAAAGACGAAGCCAATTATTTTTATCGTAAAGAGCAATACCCTCTTTTTTGACATGCCACCCAAAAAGCGATCCACCTTTGATAACAGCTTCTATTCCGGGAGGAGTGTAGAAACAAATATCAAAATTAGTTTTTGGTCGGTATATATCTTCAAGTTTGTGCTTTAGCTCAGAGGTGGAATCATTGTCTGAGATTAATAAAATATCTATATCACTACCTGGGTCACCATCGCCCCTAGCACCAGAACCTATAAGCCAGACGTGGTCTGCTTTCAAGTCGCTATACATTATTAGTCCCTTCTCGTAGAGATCTTTCTATGAAGAGATGCTGCGAGAAAGGCGATAAAGACAATTCCTAATAATGATTCTAAGGTCAATAAAGTCCCAATTTTGATATATACCTCTGGCGGCAAATTGCTAGGGATATTCCCTGAAAAGGTGAGGACACTCACTTTGCCTGCTTCAAATAATGAATCAAATAAATTGGGCGTGGCATTTCCAAGCCCAAAATGTTTTGGCTCTATGACCAGAAAAATAAATGAAAACCCGAGTACGATCATTCCTCCAGAAAAACACAAAGTTGCAGGTCGCTCACCATAACCCCATAAATATTTTTCGATGTAACTTCTGATGAGACTCAGTAAAGAACTAATCCTTTGCCAGCCGTTGTATTTATCATAATAACTGGAATATTTTGTAGCTATATACCAGAGATGTAGTCTTGAAAGCTTCTCAGATTGATATAGAAAATATTTAGAATCTTCGTATTCTCCGATTGATGAAGCGTTCATTCTTAAACTTATCAACAGATCTTGCGCTAAATTTGGAGCAGACGGTATATTCGCTAACACTATTTCACGCTTTATATAAGTTTCCTTCCACTTAGTATAAATTATTTTACAGTCAAGCAAGGTCGCACTTCTGAAATTGCACTCTATAAACTTGCATCCAGTAAAGTTACATCCTCTGAATTTAGCTCCACGAAAATAACAATTAATGAAAGTAGAATATGAAAAATCACAATTTGATATTTCAGCTTCCTTTAAGGAAACATTTACTAACACTGAATTTTTTAATATTTTTTTATCAAGCTTGAAATTGTCATAGCGCTCATTCACCAGATAAGCATCTTCATCGGAAACACGATATGGATCTAGAGTGCTTTTTTTCTTTCCTTCAGCTAAATAATTACGCATATTCCCCCTAAGCCCCATTTTCGCTTGTGTTCTTATGGTTCTAGCTGAGACTCATTATTCCAAGAGCAACACCAATGGCACTTAGCCCGTTTGGCACAGCCAATGCTGTGGCAGCAGCTACTACGCAAGAAGCAAGACCCTATCCCATAGACAAAGTTTCCACGAGGTCTATTTGTGTGCCATCGAAGGCTTAAACGGCAAAGCAAAACTGACTATCAAAAGGGCATACGTATATGAGAACCTCGGAGTTGCCAACCTGCTGGTGGAAACCGCGCACAAGGCAATTTAAATTAAAGACAACTATTGATCAAGTTAATTATAAAGAAATCCGGTGCTGCAGCTATGCCGACGGGGCGCCCGCTTTGGAGTTTGCAGAAGGGGGAGGCAAAGTGTTTCTCGGTTTCGTCTTATTCCCATACCCTTGGCTGATTCTCGTGATGTGTTAGTATTTACCAATTATTTAGGGGTGCAACCGGAAGTTGTTGCGGTCACGTGTGGGGAAGCGGCCGCTCTGTTTTGAACTTGTGGAGCAGGCTGTGGGGCACCGGGTACCGGACCATGATGTCTATCTCACCAGGAATGAGTGCCGGTCAGGCTGGGAGCTACTTCTCGCAGGAGGACTACTACCTGAAGGGGGCCGACCAGGGGGAGCACTCACGATGGTTCGGCAAGGGGGCGCAGTCGCTCGAACTCTCCGGACAGGTCAAGGAGGTGGAGTTCCGGGGCCTGTGCGCCGGGAGGCATCCTGTTTCCGGTGAGCGGATCGTCACGCCGAGGCTGGTCCGCGACAGGAAGACCGGCAAGCTGGTCGAGGTGCACCGGGCCGGCAACGACTGCACCTACTCCGCCCCCAAGTCGGTCTCCGTGCTCTACGCGGCGGGGGACATTGGGGTCAAGGAGGCGCACGACGCTGCGGTGACTGCGGTGCTGCGGCACAAGGAGGAGCGCTACACCTTTTACCGGGCGCACGGTGGGATTCAAAGGGGGGAGCTGGTCGCCGCCGTCTTCGACCACGCCACCTCAAGGAACCTCGACCCCCAGCTCCACTCGCACGTCTTCATGTTGAACGCGGTGCGCACGAAGGAGGGGGGCTGGAGGGGGAACTGGAACCGGACCGTCTTCCAGGACCAGAAATCCCTGGGGCGCTTGTACCGGCAGGAGCTGGCCCGGGAACTTGAACGCCGCGGTTACCGGATCGTCTTCACCGACCGCTCCCAGATGTTCTTCGAGCTGGAGGGGGTGGATCCGCGGCTCATCGAACACTTCAGCTCCCGGCGCGAGGCGATCGAGCAGCAGGTGCGGCTCTGGCAGGAGGAGGGTAAATTCGCCGGGGTGCCCCACGCCAGGCTCTACGAGATGGCGGCCCTGGAGACCCGGGACCCGAAGCGGGAGGTCGCAAGGAGCGACGTGGTCGAGGCCTTCGAGCGGGGGTTCCGGTGCTGCGGTACCTCTTCTAGGGAGGTGAAGCTGAAGCTGGAGCATGCCCGCCAGCTGGAACCGGGCAGGGACCGGGCCCCCCCGGAGTACTCGGCGCCCGAGGTGGTCGGGCTCGCGGCGGCAAGGCTCGTCGAGCGCGAGGCGGTGCTGGAGCGGGCGGGGCTTCTGGACCAGGCGGTCCTGATCTCCGGCGGCAGGCACGGCATCGCGGAGCTTAATGCCGCCCTGGATGGCGGGACCGAGGGGATGCTGCGGCTGGGAGAGGCCAAGGGGCGCGAGTACTACACCACGGCGGAAATGCAAAGGGTTGAGGCCGGCAACCTGGCAACGGTCAAGGGGCTCGCCCGGTTCAGGAGCGTCACCACCCGCGAGGAGGTCGGGGCCTTTTTGCAAGGGGCGGAGCAAGTGGACGACGTCCGGCTCACGGCCGGACAAGAAGCGCAGGTTTTCAACGAGCTGGCCGGGAGCCGCCCGGTCGCCATCGTCGAGGGGAAGGCGGGGACGGGAAAGACGCTCGCCTCCCGGATCGTCGAGCGCTTCAATAAGGAGGTACTGAGGCCCCGGGGGAGGGAGCACTTCACCATCAACGTCGCCTACACCGGGCAGGCGGCCCAGGAGATGGAAAGGGCGAGCGGCAGGCCCGGATTTACCGTGGACGCCTTCCTGAATGCCCGGGCAAGGGGCGAGGTTGCCCTGCAGCGGGAGTTCGGCGTTCCCCCAAGGCTGGTGGTAGGGGGTGAGGAGGTTCTCATCTCCGAGGGGGTCCAGGTGGTCCTGAAGGTGGACGAGGCGGGGATGCTGGGTGCCAGGCAGGCGGGGCTCCTCCTCAAGACGGTGCAGGAGCTGCAGAGGGAGGGGGTGCAGGTGAAGCTGCAGTTGATCGGCGACACCCGGCAGATGCAGGCGATCCAGGCGGGCGACCTCTTCAGTCAGCTGCTGGAACTGGGACGGGAGGGTTGGGCCGATGTCGCCCGCCTCGACGAGATCAGACGGCAGCGGGAGCCGGAGTTCCTGGCGATAGCGCAGGGACTGAACCGCGATGACCGCCTGCCCGGCGAAAACGCCAGGGAGGCGCTAAATACCTTGAGGGAAAGCGGCAGGGTGATCGAGAAGGATCGGCACGAAGAACTGGTGCACGCGGCGGTCGGGGAATACCGGAGCCAGAGCGCCAGGCCCTCGCACGACATCGAGAGGGCGGCCGCGGGGGAGGGGCAGTCGGTGCTCCTCGTCACCTCCACCAACGCGGACCGAAGCTTACTGAACCGGGCCATCCGGGAGGCGCGCATCGAGGCGGGCGAAATCGGGGAGGGCAAAACTTTCCGGGTGCTGGCGCCGGCACCGGTCGGAGTCACGGCGGACGGCTACCGCGAGGGAGAGGAGATCGTCTTCTCCGGCTACCGCGGCGAGGACGGGAAGATGCAGCGCTGGGGTGCGCGACTCAACACGGTGGGAACCGTTACCGGCATCGACCTGGAAAGGAACCGGGTGGCGGTCAGCTACTCGTTCAGGGCGAGGGACGCAAACGGCGAGGAGGTCTCAAGGACGGTGACCAAGAAACTGCCGGCGGCCGAGATGGCCGGGAGGACCACCGTGTACCGGGAGGAGGAAAGAAATTTCGCGGCCGGGGACCGGATCGTCACGCTCAAGAACGACCGCGACCTCGGAGTGCGCAACGGCTCCCTCGGGGTGGTGCGCTCCTTCGACGCGTCCGGGAATCCGGTGGCGCGATTCGGCTCCCGGGAAATCACCCTGGATCTGGAGCGCTACCGGCATGTCGATCACGCCTATGCGGTCACCCTGCACAAGAGCCAGGGGGCCACGGTCGAGCACGCCATCCTGTTCGCTCCGGTGCGGCCCGGCGGGGGGGAACGGGGCGCGGCGGAAAAGAGCTACGGACGGGCAAGCTACAACGCCCTCAACGTCGCCGTCACCCGTGCGCAGTACGGCGCCACCGTCTGCACCAATTCCTTTGACGACCTGGCCCGGGAAGTGGGGCGGGTGGAGGTGAAGAGTTCCTCTCTCGACTGCCTGCCCGGGACGCAGAGGAGGCTGACCACGGTTCCCGTAGCGCAGCTGCAGCCGGCCGGGCAGAAAGCGCCGGACCCGAGGCCTCCGCGGCAAGGTCGGCTCGCGGTTTCGGGAGCGGGCGCCCAAGCGGGCGACCCATCTCCCGCCCCCCCAGGCCCTGGCGGGAAAGGGACTCCGCTGCCGGAGGTGGTTCGCGACGCCGCGACCCCGGCGGGCGATCCGGCCCGGGAGAAACCAGGGCCGGTGCCCGCGCGGGAGAAATTCGACCGGGGGACGAAATTCGGGAAAGCTCTGGAGCGGCTGGCGCGTGCCGGCGAGCCGGCGCGGGGAGCACCCGACGACCTGCTGCGGAACCTCGCGCGCCATCTCCCGCCGGTCGCAAAGGAGATCGTGAAGCCGGTGGAGAAGATCCCGATCAAGGGGTTCGATCTCGACATCTGACGGCGTTCGAATTTCGGGGAGCTGCCCCCGGGGAACCGCCGAATTTTTTCCCGGCAGGTGTCCGGTAATTTTTCCGGTTCACTTTTCTTTTTTGCCTCGCCCGGCGCTCCGTTTTCCCCCTAGTTCTCCGCGAGGTCCGCTTGCCGGTTGGGCCGGAAGGTGCCCCTGCCGGAGGGAGCGGGACTTGGTGCAGGGAAGGGGAGGGCGGGCCTCGCTTGGCTCGGCGTCTTTCCGTTCACACCCCAGCAGCCCCTCGGGGCTACCTACTGGATGACTGACCTGCCAAGTGCCGATAATCACTGGCCGCAGCCGTGCCACGGCGTGCTACCAGGCTTAGGCCCGGCCCTGGTCTTTGCTGTAAGTGGCTTCAATTACTGGAATCTGCCCGTGGCACGCCGTGCTACGGGCGGAAGTCGAGGGAGGCGCGCGTGAAGAGCATCCATGTGAGGGTTTCCGAGCCGGAGGAGGCGCTCCTCCAGGAGAAGGCGGCCCTCCTGGGGAAGACCGTTTCGGACCTGGTGCGCGACATTTTGTTCCGCGATCTGGAGCGGGTTTTGGCCCTGCAGCCGGCGACCTCCGGGCAGGTCGAGGAGCTCCGTTCGCAGCTTGTTTCGCTGGCGGAATCGATGGCGGGGATGGCCCGGAGCTCCGAGCAGATGGCGGGCATGGGGCAGGGGATCGAGTCGATTTGCGAGCTGAAAAACGCGCAGGGTGAGATGGCCCGGCGGCTGGAAAATGCCGAGGAGGAGATCCACGCGCTCTCGGAAAATCTGGTGCGGCAGGTGGAACTCCAGGCCCAGGAGAGGAGTGCTCCCTTCGGCATGCAGCGCTCCTTCGTGCAGGTCGCCCTTTTGGCCGCCTACACGCTGGCCAGGGGGACCTTCAGCAACAACAAGGAGGCCTGGGAGCCCTACAAGGAGGAGGCGAGAAGCCGCGCCTTCCCGCCTGAAGGTGGTGCGACATGAGCTTCGGTTCCTCGAAAAAATCAGGGTTCCAGGCGGCCGGGATCTGGGCCGCGGATCTGGCCTTCATGCTCCGGATCTGGGGTGCCGCGCTCGCCGTTTCCGGTCTGCTCTATCTGCTCCTTCTGGGTTACCTGGTGCAGCAAAACACCGAGCCGATCTGGCGCGAGGTCGCCTGGAAGTTCCAGGTGGCCAAGCTCTTCCGGGGCCTCCCGCTCCAGCCCCACTTCGTCATCGAGGGCGAGCGCTACCGGGGCTCGGAGATGCTGCGCAAGAAGGAGTCCTACCAGATGGAGGCGGCGGTTTTGACCTGGCTCGACCGTCTCAAGTGGTATCCGTCACCGGTATTCGTCCTGGTGCCGGGAGCCTTCTGGTGGGTCGTGCGCAGGAAAAACGCCAGGGTCGCCAGGCGGGAACACATCCGCGGTCCGGTCCTCATTTCCGAGCGAAAACTGGCCCGTCAGGCGAGGAGGGAGGGGGGGCTCCTCCCCTTCGGTCCGGTCTGCCTCCCCTTTCGGTTCGAGGGTGAACACGGCATGATCGCCGGCAAGACCCAGGTTGGCAAAACCATCACCATGACCCAGCAGCTGGCGGCGCTCCGGGACGCGGGGCTCCCCGCGGTGGTCTACAACTTCAAGGGGGAGTACCTGGAGAAGTTCTACCGTCCCGGGGTCGATTACCTCGCCAATCCCCTCGACGCGCGCGGCCTGGCCTGGAACCTTTTCGACGACATCCGGAGCATTCCCGACATCTCCATGCTGCTCGGTTCCCTGGTCCCGCCGGGTAACGAGGTGGAGCGTTTCTGGTACAGTGCGGTGAGGGACATGCTGCGCGGAGTTATCGCCGGGCTCTACCTGCAGGGGAAGAGAAGCAACGAGGAGATCTGGCGGGCGGTCTCCTCCGGCATGAAGGAGATCGCGGCGCTCTGCGCCCTGACCGAACAGGGGGCGGCGGGGCTCAAGTACATCGAGAAGTACGGCGGGAAGCAGGCCTCCATCGTCGGCGCGGTCACCATGATGTTCTGCTCCTGGCTGGAATACGCCAAGGGGGAGGGGGGCTTTTCGGTGCGAAAGTGGATCGAGAGTCCGGGCGGGAGCTTCCTGTTCATCACCGGCACCCCGGACGTGGAGCACACCCTGCGCCCCTACACCTCGCTCATGGTAGATCTCCTGTGCCGGGAGTTTCTCTCGCTGCCGGACGACCCCGACCGGCGCCTCTATTTCCTCCTGGACGAGTTCGGCAACATGCAGCAGCTCCCCTCGATCAAGCGGGTCCTGACCGCGGGGGGGAGCAAGGGGGCCACCGTTTTGCTAGGCTTCCAGGACTTCGCCTCCATCGAGCAGATCTACGGCCTCCCAGACGCCAAGTCGATCCTGAACAGCTGCGGCACCTCGCTCGTCATGAAGCTTGCCGACGAGGCCACGGCGAGCTATTTTTCCGGCCGCTTCGGGGAGACCCAGTACAAGGAGATCACCGAATCCCGCTCGCTGACCCAGGGGAGTTCCAGGGTGACCGCCACCTTCAGCGAGGTGGTGCGGACCGAGAAACTGATCCTCCCCTCGGAGATCCAGGGGCTCAGGAAGCTGGAGGGATACCTGATGATCCCGGAGCACGAGCCGGCCAAGATCAGGGTGAAGATCAGGCCGCCCAACCTCCTACCGGCGGTCAACCCGAGCTTCATCCTGCGCCGCGGCCTCTCGCTTTCCGACATCCGGGCCAAGGAGGAACGGATCGGGGAGACCAGGCAGGCGATGGCCGAGTTCCCGGCGCCGGCCGCGCCGGAGGCAAAGGGCGGGCCGCCGCTCAAGGACGGGGAGTTCTAGCCGTTTTTGTGGCTTCCCTCTAAGCCGTGGCGGGGGGTAAGGGGTCCCTTTCAGGGAGGGGGCTGTCAGGATCGAAACCGTTTAGCCTGGCCGGCAACGGCACCTGCAGCTGGTTCGATTGCTACCGGCAAAAAAGGCGGAACCGCGCCGGTCTGCCGGCGGCTTTCCCGGTCCGGCGGGGAGCCGTCCGTAGCCGCTTGAAAAATACACCATTATGGTGTAAAAGGAAGACATGACCGAGAAGCGCAAGCCGACCTACGATCTCGAGGCCTTCAAGGCCGCCTTCGGCACGGTGGACCGGCTTGCTCTCACCGGTACTGCGCTGCGCAGCGCCGCCTCTTTGGGGTACGGCCGCGCCGAGGTGGTCGCGACCATCCAGTCCATGCGGCGGGGCCAGTTCTACAAGTCGATGACCTCTTATGCCGACGCGCGCCTGTGGCAGGACGTCTACCACGTGCCCTCCCCGGCGGGGCTGCTCTACGTCAAGTTCACTGCCGATGTCATCACCGAGTTTCTGCTGTTGTCGTTCAAGGAGAAGGATCATGAGTAACCCTGTCTGCCCGGAGAGCGGGGCGCCGATGTACCGCGGCGTGCGCCCCATGACCATCAGCTACAAGGGTGAGACGGCGACCTTCGACATGCCCGGCTGGTACTGCGAGCAGTCGGAGGAAAGCGTCCACACCGGGGAGGACCTGAAGGTCTCCGACCGGATGCTGAACCGCTTGAAGGCCGCCCACGAGGGTCTGTTGAGCCCGGAGGAGATGCGTCGGATCCGCAAGAGGCTGCACCTGACCCAGGAGGCGGCGGGGCTTTTGATCGGCGGCGGTCCCCGGGCTTTCCAGAAATACGAAAGCGGCGACCTCCTCCCCAGCCGCGCCATCAGTAACGCCCTGGTCCTGTTGGACCGCGACCCGGAGGCGCTCTCGGTGCTCAGGGCTCCCAGCAAGGCTGCCTGAGAGCCCAAGGGGGGAGGACTCCCCCTCGCTGCGACCGCCAGGGTACCCCTGCCGTTCTCCGCTTCCCCCTCTGCGGGGGCTTCCCCCGCAACGCCCCCTGAACGGCCCGCTTTGGACCAAAGCAGCCGGCCCGGCGCGCCGGCAGCTTTACCGGTCGTATGCCCGCCGGCGGGGTGCCGCCGGCAGGCGTGAACGGCAGCGGGGGCGCTCCCCCGCACCCCGCCGGGAGGCGGGATCTCCCACCCGACCAGGTGGACCAAGGCCGCCGGCGCGAACGCCGGCCGCCTTAAACGGTCACGCCCGCCCCGGCTTCCCCGGGGCCGGCTCTCTTTTTCCTCCCACCCCGATCCCGCTAAAAAACTAAGCGCTACTCCCACATGCCGTGCAGCACGGACCAGATCCGGTCGTGTGAGCGGTAGCCCGGGTCCTTCCGTATCCTGGCGCACGCCTCCTTGAGGGACTTCGCCTCCTCCCGCGACAGCACGAGCCGGTAGCCGTGGGGTAGGCGCAGCATCAGGGGGTCCTCCTCCCCGGAGGGGGCCGTCCGCTCCGGCACCTCCAGTGCAGAGAGCGCGCAGAACTGGCGGTACTCAAGCGGCATCACGATATTGTTCAGCTCGAGGACGGCCCAGAAGTTGGAGCTGTTGCTGATCACCTGCAGCCGGTACCGGGTCCCTTTTTCCGTGATGCTCACCGGCTCCTCGAGGTACTCTTCGAAGCGCTCCGCACACCCCCGCCCCGCTTCGAAGACCCCCCGTGCCGCCAGGGTCACCACCGTTTCGTCGTATGCGGAGAGGGTGCTGGAAAAGGCGACCTCGCCGACCTTCTCGCTCTCCCGTAACAGGGCGGCGAGGTTCCGGGTCACGAGGTCCGGGTTGAACCTGTGCTTTTCCGGCGCCCGCTCCGCCATGGCCAGCATCTTCTCCAGGGCGGCCGAGACGTCGTTGTTGATCCCCACGCGTGCGGCGTAGGCGTTCAGGTTGCCAAGCAGGTAGCGATCGTCGTTAAAGCGGGAGTGGAAGAGCCGGTACAGTTCGCGGTGCAGCTGTACCAGCTCGATGAAGCGCTGCCGGCAGATGCTGTTCCCCGAATAGGAGGCACGCTGTATCTCGTAGACCAGGAAGAGGTATTCTCCCCTCCCCAAAGGTTCTTTCCCCGCCAGGTGCTTGAGCACGATGGAGGTAAAGGATTCGGTCCGGTCCTCCTGGAGGTCCGCCACGGCATAGTGCAGGCAGGGGATTTCCGTTCCGGTCTCGGGGATCTTGCCGGGAGACTTGGGGAGTTTGACTTCTTCATCATCGTCCGTCAGGTTTTTCAGAAAAGCTTGCGTTGCGACGCAAAGCCGTTGCGACAGCGTCCTCTGCTTTTGCGGCATGGCCTGATCCTCCTTTCGAAAGGTGGTGGACGCCTGCTCTCGAAGCCAAGCGTCCCTGGGACATCATGTCGGGGATGAGAAGCGCTCGTTCCGGCTCAGGAACCGGGGGGCGGTTTTTCAATCAGGGGCTGGATGTCCTGCCAGTACCAGCAGGTCGTTCGCGGCCCCAGCTTGACCGGTTTGGGAAACCTGCCGCTTTTCACTCCCGCCCACCAGGTCGACTTGCCAACCGGTATCAGTTGCAGAACCTTCGAAAGCCGCAGCAGCCCGTTTTTCGGTATGTCGCTGTTCATGTTCGCCTCCTTTGACCTCGTTGGGTTTCCTGGAAGTTGGTGGCGGAGGAACCATCCCGGAGCTCACGGTCGGTTCCCCGTTCGAGGGTAAGGACTGCGCGAAGCGTGCCAGCATTAACAATATCAAATTATTGACGAATTGCGGCAGGAGGCGGGCCTGGGTGATCAGCGCAGGTGCTGCGCTGTTCAAGACCGGTACGGCGGGGGTGGGAGGGATGGAAGGGATGGGAGATACCCGGCGGGCGCCGGAAAGACCGTGAGGCAGGTCCGGAGCCTCTTCGTTACTTCCTCTTGGACCGGCCCGGTCTGCATCTCTCTGCGCTGTCCCGGAAAGGCCGTCCGGTTGCAGACCGTGCTCTTCTAGGCCTTGTTAGGTATCTCAGGCACGAATTTTATTTCGAGATGGCAGCCGACAGCATGTGCATATTTTTTAAGGGTGGTCAGGGAAGGGGCGTGTTTTCCGACTGCTTCCAGCCGTGATATTGCGCTCTTGGTTGTCCCCATGATTTCGGCGACAGCTTCCTGCGAGAGACCGACACGCGCACGGGCGGCGAGCATTTCCTTTGCCAGTGCGTATTCTTCTGCCAGCTCTTCATACGCTTTTTGGAAACCTTCCCGCTTTCCAGCTTCCTCAAGAAATTTATCGTGCTCATGGATTACCGGTTGATATTTCAAGTCAGCCATTTTGGACCTCCTTCAATCGTTTCCGGGCAATTTTCAGTTCCTGCTCCGGCGTGGCTTGGGTTTTCTTGATAAAAGCATGAAGTATTACAATCCGCTGTCCTACGACAAAACAGTAGAATGCTCGTCCGATGCCCTCCCGCCCGCGTGGACGCACCTCGAAGAGGCCGTCTCCCATTGCTCGCGAGTGCGGCATCCGGAGGTTCGGCCCGAACTCCAAGAGCAGCTCCGCAATCCGGGCGAAGTCGGCAAGTATCCCTACAGGCCACCCCTCGATCTCGGCTTTCACTCGTTTGTGAAAATATTCAATGGAGTAGTTCATGTCGCAGATAAGTTAGCATATTTGCTAACCATGGTCAAATGCCTTTCTGCCCAGAGTTGGCGAAGGGTTGCATCGGGGACCGGTACTGCGGCGCGGCAGGAGGGCAAGTGCCGGAAAAGAGGGCGGCACTCGCAGGAGGGGGTCACTTCCTGGCGCTTTTCTTGGCGGCGGGGGTCTTCGCTCCGGTCTTGAGGCCGTCCAGGTAGTCGGCCCAGGTCTGCATCATCTCCCTGCGCTGTTCCAGAAAGGCGGTCCGGTTGTAGGCCCTTCCGTTGGGGTCCCTCACCGCGTGGGCCAGCTGGTGTTCGATGATGTCCGGCCTGAAGTCCAGGACCTCGTCCAGGATGGTCCTTGCCGTCGCCCTGAAGCCGTGCCCAACGATGGTCTCGCCGTCAAAGCCCATGCGCCGGAAGGACGCGTTGATGGTGTTGTCCGACATGCACCTGGAAAACGATCTGGTGGAGGGGAATACGTACTTGCCGTCGCCGGTGAGGGGCCGGATCTCGCTGAGGACCGCCACCGCCTGGCGCGACAGGGGCACCAGGTGGGGCAGGCGCATCTTCATCTTTTCTCCGGGGATGTTCCATTCCCCGGCCTCCAGGTCGATCTCCCCCCACTCCATGTGCCGGAGCTCTCCGGGGCGGACGAACAGCATCGGGAGGAGCTTCAGGGCGCATTGGGCCACCAGGCCTCCCTGGTAGGCGTCCATGGCGCGCAGCAAAGGAGCGAGTTCCTTCGGGTCGGTGACCGACGACATGTGCCTGCGGGTCTTGCTGGTGGCCGGCAGGTAGCCCTTGAAGCCTGCGGAGATGTCGTAGTTGGCACGGTCGGTGGCGATGGCGTAGGTGTAGATCTGGCCCATAATGGTGCGGACCCGGCGCGCCGTCTCGATGACGCCCCGCGACCTGACCCGGTCCAGGATCGCCTTGATCTCCTTGGCGGTCACCTCGGCAATGGGCTTGGCGCCGATCCAGGGGAACACGTCCTTCTCAAGGCGGGTCATGATGGTTGTGGCGTGGTCCGCCGACCATGCCTTGTTGCCGACCAGGTGCGCGTGCCACTCCTTGCCGATAGCCGCGAAGCTGTTGGCGGACTCTTCGATTTTCTTCGCCTTCACGGCTTTCCGGTCCGCGGAGGGGTCGATACCCTTGGCGACCATGGCCCTGGCCTCGTGCCGCCGCTCGCGTGCGTCGGAGAGTGAAATGTCGGGGTAGACCCCGAGAGACAGCAGTTTTTCCCTCCCCTCGAACTTGTACCGGAGGCGCCACCATTTGCCCCCCTTGGTGGTCACCTGCAGGAAGAGGCCGTCTCCGTCCGGCAGCCGGTAGTCCTTGTCCTGCGGCTGTGCTTTCTTGATTTTAAGGTCAGTGAGTCCCATACCTTACCTCCAGTTACCCATGCCAAAACCCCGAGTTACCCACCCCTGTTTTGGCAGTTACCCATAAAGTTACCCATCAGGTTACCCAGATTATGTAGGTCAGTATAGCACCGAGTTGGACGTGCGGACAATAAAAAACCCGCATTTTAGCGGGTTTAGGTATGCCATGAAGAGGCATGAAATGTTGAATGGCGGAAGCACATGGGAATCGAACCCACCAGGGAAGTTTCTCACCCCCCTCACCGGTTTTGAAGACCGGGCCACCCACCAGCGATGATTGTGCTTCCAAGCTTAGAGTTCTTTACAGCATTACGGATCAGAGTACAACTGAAAAATCAAAGCCTGAAGGCGTTTTCGCCACAAAAAGGCACAAAAGACACAAAAAAGTACCAATCTTTGAATCAGATAGACGATTACCGCCAGGTGTTGACCGGTTAGAGTCTTTGCACCGGCGCGACGATACCCGCGAGGGGCATCCCGATAGCTGCCGCCGCAGCCACCCCTGCGGGCGCCCTGTTTGACCGATACGGTTACGACTCCTTGCGCAAAAGCGCCAGCAGCTCCTCGGCGCTCACCCTGCCGCTCATGTCGCTCTCTTCCAGCAGGCTGTCGGCCAGGCCGCGCTTCTGCAGGTGCAGGCCGACGATCTTCTCCTCGATGGTCCCCTTGGTCACCAGCCGGTAGATGGTCACCGGGCGCTGCTGCCCGATGCGGTGGGCGCGGTCGGAGGCCTGGTCCTCGACGGCGGGGTTCCACCACGGGTCCATGTGGATGACGTAGTCGGCTGCGGTGAGGTTGAGGCCGACGCCGCCTGCCTTGAGGCTGATCAGAAAGAGATCGCCCGACCCGGACTGGAACTCATCGACCCGTCTCTTGCGCTCTTTTTGGGGGGTGCTGCCGTCCAGGTACTGATAGGGTATCCCTTCCTTTTCCACATACTGCCGGATGATGTCCAGGTGCCCCACGAACTGGCTGAATACCAGCGCCTTGTGGCGGTTCTCCCGCAGCTCGGCGACGATCTCGCCGAAGGCGGCAAGCTTCGCGCTGGCGATCGAGCTCTCGGGCAGGATCAGGCGCGGGTTGCAGCAGGCGCGGCGCAGCCGCATGATCTCGGCCAGAATCCTCAGGTGCTGCTCGCCTTTCCCCTCGACCGTGCCGAGCCCCGCCAGGGTCTCCAGCGCGCTTCTGCGGAGCGCCTCGTAGAGCGACGCCTCTTCTTCGCCCATCTCGACCTTGATGGTGATCTCGGTGCGCGAGGGGAGCTCCTCCAGGACCTGGTTCTTGGTGCGGCGCAGGATGAAGGGCTGGATCAGCTTTTTCAGGCGGGAGCGTGCCTTCTTGTCCTGGCTCTTCTCGATCGGGGAGGCGAACTTCACGTTGAACTGCTTCAGGGAGCCTAGCAGGCCCGGGTTGATGAAACGAAACACGTTCCAAAGCTCCCCCAGGTGGTTCTCGATCGGGGTGCCGGTCGCCACCATCTTGAAGGCGCCGCTCAACTCCATGGCCGCCTGGCTCCGCTTGGTCGCCATGTTCTTGATGGCCTGCGCCTCGTCCAGCACGATCGCCTGCCAGCTGACCGCGGCGAGCAGTTCTCCCTCCTGCTGCAAAAGTCCGTAGCTGCAGATCACCAGGTCGAACGGCTTCAGCCCCTTGAGGCACTCCTCGCGCTTGCCGGCGCCGAACACGATGACGTTCAGGGTCGGGGCGAATTTCAGCGTCTCGCTCTCCCAGTTCAGGCAGACGGAGGTCGGTGCCACGACCAGGGAGGGTCCCCGGGACGCCATGCTCAGGATCTGCGCCAGCGCCTGCACGGTCTTGCCAAGCCCCATGTCGTCTGCCAGGCAGGCACCCACTCCCCACTGCGCCAGCCGGTTCAGCCAGTTGAATCCCTCCTCCTGGTAGCCGCGCAGCTCCGCCTGCAGCGTGGCGGGAAGCTGCGGCCGGAAGGCCTGTGCCTCGCGCAGTCTCTTCAATTGCGAAAGCCACTGCTTGTCGCCGGTGAACTCTCCCGCCTCGCCCGCGAAATCCTCGAAGGCGCCGGCGGTGAGCGGGTGGAAGCGGAACCCCTTGCCGTGCGGCTCGGAGAAGGCGACGAGGTCGTCGAGACGCTTCCGCAGCTGCGCGGAAAGGGCGAGGAATTCGCCGTCGCCCAGCGGCACGAACCGGCCCGGAGCGTCCTTCACCAGACTGAGAAGCTGCTGCAGGTCGATCGCCAGCCCTTCGTTCAGTTTGACCTCCCCCTCCAGTTCGAACCACTCCTTGGACTGCCTGATGGAGAGCCTGCAGTGCCCGGAGTTCGCCTCCTGCCGCACCTTGAACTTCGCCCCTTCGGGCCAGGCGACACGGGCGGCGTCGCCCAGCGACTGGAGCTGTAAAAGGAGCTCCAGGGCGTCGTCGGTGGCGGGGACCAGCCATTCCGCGTCGCTCTCTTCGCTTTCCGGCAGAAGCGGCAGCGCCGAGACCGCATCGGCGGCGCGCCGGACTTCCAGCCGCAGATCCCTTCGTGCCTGCACCCTTTTCCCCTCAAGCTCCGCCATCACCGTCTCGCCCCCCGCGCCGGGTCGGAAGTAGGGGCCGGCGTCGGAGAAGGGGCGCACCAGTAGCTCCAGCTTCAGTCCGGCGCCGTAGGGCAAAAGGTGAAAGCAGGGGGTGGCGTCGGCCGGGAGCAGCTCGGCGGACTCGCTCCCGAAGTCGGAATGGACGGTCAGGATCGAGGAGAGCGAGTTGATCGCCTCTAGCGCCTTCTGCTTCGCCTGCGCCGGGAGCTTGAGACCCTTTCCCACGATCGCCGCGATCTTCTTGTATTCCTCCTTCGCCTCGAAGATCTTCAGGCGGGTCGGGCTTTCCTTCTGGATATAGATCTTCTGGTCCTGCTCGAAGGGGGGATAGATCTGCATCTGGAGCAGCTCTCCCTCCGTGGAGAGCTGGAGTTCCGGCTCTCCGCGCACCAGTTCCAGCCGAACCGAGGCGGTGGCGTCGAGGTAGACGTGCTGGTGCCCGATCATGAGCGGGATGGCCGCGTTCTGGTCCAGCCGGAAAATGATACGGCCGTAATAGCCGCCGTGTTCGCGCTCGGCCTTGATGCAGCCGCAGATGAGGAGATCCTGCTCGCTCAGGAACTCCATCTGGCTCGCCTCCTCCGCCAGTCTCTTGAGCGCCAGGTTCCTGCCGGAGGTCCATTTTCCGGTGGCGGTCAGCTTCTGCTCGCGGGGCTGGATCTCGAAGTAGCCGCCGAATTCCAGGAAGTGCCAGATGACCCGGGTCTGTGCCGCAGCCTTCTGGGGGGGCGCCTCCTCGCTCTTGTTGAGCCTGATCAGGGCCGAGAGCGCGTTCTCCCAGGGCTCGGTCTTCTCGATGGTGCGGCAAAACGGGATCAACCCCTGCGCGTCGTAGCGCTTCTGCAGCTTGGCGCCGGAGGAGCTCTCCACGCCGCAGGCGAGGATGGTGAGCTCCAGCTCGTCGGCAAGCCAGAGGTAACCCGCCTCTTGCATCAGTTTCGCCAGGGTCGTCTGATATTCCGCCACCTGTTTCGTCTGATCCGAGCCGCACCAGTGCAGCGCCATGGTGAGAAAGAGCGCGTTGAGCGGGAACCTGCTGAGTCGGTGGCCCAGCGCCTCGAGGTGGCCGGCGCTGCCGCGCTCCCCGTTGCGCTCTCCGATGACGAGTTGCAGGATGCGGTAGACGTCCTGGTTGGGCCACTCCCTTTTCCCCGTGACGAAGGCGCAGTGCTCAGCCGCCCGGTCGAGCATCTTCTGGTCGCCGGAGCCGATCAGCGCCAGGATGAAGAACGGTCCTGTGACGTCGTCGAAGAAGGTCTTCCGCTTGCCGGTCTCCTTCCTGAGCTTGAGAAACGCCGCCTCGAAATAATCTATCGAGGTAGGGAAGGCGCCGCGCTGCAGGGCGCTGCAGCCAAGAACCGCCAACTGCGTCGAGCTCACCATTTCCTGCGCCGCCTGCTCCGCCTCGGCCAGCCTGCCGCGCATCAGCAACTCCAGGCAGTAGAGGTCGATCAGATCCTGCGGCATGGCGATCTTGGACGTCATCTCGCAGAGGACCTCGAAGGGAGCATCCGAAGGGTAAAGGTTCAGGCTTGCGTCGGGGAGGAGCTGTCTGAGTGTCGCGATTTGAAGCGGCTCGGGGAGCGAGCGGAACCATGCGCCGTCAAAGGGGTTGTTGCAGGCGGCGACCAAGGGATGGCAGCGCAGTGCGTCGTAGGGAAACTGTCTTTCATACTGCGCGGCCATCTCGAAGGCATATTTCGGGTCCTTTCGGTAGAATCCGATCCGCACGTCGCGCAGTGCGTGCGGGGCGCTCCGGTAGTAGCTGCTCCCCCAGTTGGTGACCATCGGGATCTCCAGCTGTACCGAGCTCGCCATGGCGGTGAAGGCGCCGTCGCGGACCGCGCTCAGGGTCGCCGCGTGCATGAGCTGCGGGTTGCAGCGTACCCCTTCCTTGGTGAGATGGACCAGTTTGGTGCGACTGAGCCTTTCGAGGCTCTCGGAGATGAGGAGGCCGGTGTAGCTGCGGCCGCCTTGGGCCAGGCTGCGGTTACGCCTGGCGGTGTTGAGCAGGACGTTTTTGGAGACCGGTGCGAAGATGATCGAGAGGAGCTGGATGAGCGTTCTTTCGTCGGCGCTGCAGGCTTCGAAGCTGCTGAGGAGTTTCTGGGACATCTTAATCGGGGACGACACGCGTTCTCCTTTGCCGGCTTTTGTTGACGGGGGCCTCCAGACGCCAGAGGCGGATTAGCCACGGAGACACGGAGGGCACGGAGAAAAAACTTTTGCCTTTAATCGACGACGTAATCAACTGCCCTGACCACAGAGGACTCAGAGGAACACAGAGGAAAATCTACAAAACCACTTCTTGGGAAGAAAGTTTCCTTTGAACCTTGTATGTTTTTCCTCTGTGTCCCTCTGTGTCCTCTGTGTCCCTCTGTGTCCTCTGTGGTTCAAGGTTTGCCTGCGTGCTTCAAGGTTTGTCTGTGCGGTTCAAGGTTTGTCTTTAATCGCGGTAGCGGCGCAGGATGTCGGCGTAGGCGTCGATCCTGCGGTCGCGCAGGAAGGGCCAGATGCGCCGGACGTCTTCGCTGCGGCGGCGATCCAGCTCGACTACCAGCAGCTCCTCGTCTTCGCCGCCGCGCGCGAGCAGCTCCCCCTGCGGACCGGCGGCGAAGCTGGAGCCCCAGAACTGGATTCCGGCGCCGGCGCCGCTTGGATCTGGCTCGAAGCCGACGCGGTTCGCGCTCAGAACGGGGATGCCGTTGGCGACGGCGTGGGAGCGCTGTATGGTGACCCAGGCATCGAGCTGCCTTTGCTTTTCGCCCTTGTCATCCCGCGGGTCCCAGCCGATGGCGGTCGGATAGATCAGTATCTCGGCGCCGGCAAGCGCCATGAGTCGCGCCGCCTCAGGGTACCACTGATCCCAGCAGACCAAAACGCCGAGGAGCCCCACGGAGGTTTGGATCGGCTCGAAGCCGAGGTCGCCCGGGGTGAAATAGAACTTCTCGTAGAAGGCTGGATCGTCGGGGATGTGCATCTTGCGGTACTTCCCCGCGATGCTCCCGTCGCTGTCCAGAACTACCGCGGTGTTGTGGTAGAGCCCCGGCGCGCGCCGCTCGAAAAGCGAGCTGACGATCACCACCCCAAGCTCGCGCGCCAGCGCCCCGAAGAGCTCCGTCGAAGGGCCCGGGATCGGTTCGGCGAGGTCGAAGCAGGCCGTGTTCTCGGTCTGGCAGAAATAGCTCCCCGTGTGGAGCTCCTGCAGCACGACGAGCCTGGCTCCTTGCTCGGCTGCGCTCCGTATCGAGGCGACGCTCGCCGCTATGTTGGCATCGCGTCCCTCGCGCAGCCCCTGCTGCACCAGTGCGACTTTTATCTTCTGCATGGTTCACTCCGATGTGCCGCTGATGGCAGCGTAAAATCCCCCCCGACCCCCCTTTTTCAAAGGGGGGAGCGTTGGTGTGGGGGGAGTTCGTGGTCAAAACCTGAGCGTCCCCTTGGGAAACTGCATGGTGACGCAGTGCAGCGAGCCGTGCTGGAGAATGAGCGGCAGGCAGTCTATCCCCACGATCTCGCGTCCCGGGAAGGCGAGGGCGATGGCGTCAAGGGCGGCCGCGTCGTTTGGATCGTCGTAGGTCGGCACCAGCACGGCGCCGTTTATCACCAGAAAGTTGGCATAAGTGGCGGGGAGCCTGGTCCCCTCTTCGTCGATCCTGGCACCGGGCCAGGGAAGCGGAATCATCCGGTATGGCTGGCCGTCGCGGGTGCGAAAGGTTCGGATCTCCTCCTCCATCGCCTTGAGTGCCGGATAGTGCTCGTCATCTCTATCATCGCAGCTCACGTAGGCTATGGTGTCGTCCGGGCAAAGGCGCGCCAGCGTGTCCACGTGCGAATCGGTGTCGTCGCCGGCGAGGTAGCCGTTGGCCAGCCAGAGAAAGCGGTCGCTTCCGAACAGGCCGTGCATTTCCTCTTCGAGCTCCTCGCGGATCAGGTGCGGGTTCCGGTTGTCGTTTAGAAGGCACTCCTCGGTGGTCAGGATGGTGCCGCGGCCGTCGCTTTCGATGCTGCCGCCTTCGAGGATCAGTCCGACCGTTTCCAGCGGCGCACTCCAGGCGCCCAGGGCCTGCAAGCGCCGGTTGATCCGGTTGTCGAGATCCGAGGGGAACTTGAGACCCCAGCCGTTGAAGCCGAAGTTCAGGAGCCGGGCGGCCCCGTCTTCCAGCACGGTGATGGGACCGAAATCCCGGGCCCAGGTGTCGTTGGTCTCGACCGGATAGATCAATACCCGCTCCATATCGGCGCCGCACCGCGACAGCTTTTCGCGCACCGCCTCCGGGTCGGGCGCCGCGACCACGGCGAGCTCGAAGCGGCTTACCTGCCGCACGATCTCCGCGAAGACCGGCTGCACCGCATCCAGGTAAGGGCGCCAGTCGCTTGCCTCGTGCGGCCAGGCAAGGAGCACCCCGTCCTGAGGCTCCCACTCTGCCGGCAATCGTATATCGTTCACATGATCTCCTGATCGGGGCTTTTTACCCCATCCCCACCCCGACCCTCCCCTTGAAGGGGAGGGAGGTATTGTCATCCTTGAAGGAAGGGAGGTATTGTCATCCTTGAAGGAAGGGAGGTGTCGCAGCGGGGGATGCCTTTCTTCTCAAGCTCTTAGATTGCTTTTTCTCGTTGACGGCAACGGCGGCCAAAGATAAAAAAACTAGCATACCGCGCCGATGCAATGCAAGCTAAAAGGGGGCCAGGCACGAGGCTCGGGGCTCACGGAAAGACGGTTGATTCCGCCGGCCGATGCTGTATTATGCCTCTCATTGGTATCATGATTCCGCATGAGGAGTAGTTACATGGCATATCCCGAGGCGATAAACCTCCCGTTCAATAGCGAGATCATCAGCTCCCGGTTCACCCAGGGTAAGCCGGGTGGGCCGGACGCGGCAGATGTCGGGTACTGGGTCCTGCTGCAGGGCGACTCTCTGCTGCTGGTCGAGGCCGGACTGTACCGGGGAGATCTTCCCATAGCGCTGGTACCCGAGAGCCGGCCGTTGGTTTTCGGGGAGTGGGACGGCGAGCCGGTGCGCCTTTGCGCGGTCCCGGGAGAACTGAACCTGCCGCAGCCGTTTCGTGCCGTAGCGTGGACCGAGCTTCCCGACGACCTGCTTACGCTTTACGGACTGGCCCGGCAGATCCTGTACTGGGAGAAGATGAGCAGTCACTGCTCCCGATGCGGCGGCAGCATGGAGCGGATCCCCGCCACCTGGGGGAAGCTCTGCGCCGGCTGCGGTCACGAGCATTACCCCCATATCCATCCCTGCGTCATCGTCCTGGTCAAACGCGGCGAACAGTTCCTCCTGGCACGAAAGCCTGAGTGGGCACCGGGGCGCTACAGCCTGGTGGCGGGCTTTGTCGATTTCGGGGAGTCGCTTGAGGAGTGCGTGGTGCGGGAGGTATTGGAGGAGACGGGGCTTAGGGTGACCGATGTCCGCTATGTCGGGAGCCAGAACTGGCCTTTTCCGAGCCAGCTCATGGCCGGGTTCGTGGCGCAGTGCGACTCGGGCGGGATACTGGTGGATGGGGACGAGCTGGAGGATGCCCGCTGGTTTTCACGCGATGACATGCCGGCGGCGCTGCCGCCGCGCCGCAGCATCGCCCGCTGGATCATCGACCGTTTCGCCATCGGCAGCGCTTCCGCTGGCGCAGCCGTCTCCGAGGGGGATTTGCCGGTTGCGGCAAAGGGGGCGTAAAAATAAAATTAAAGTATTCCGTGCACGGCCCGATAGATGTCTGTAGCACCCGGGAATATTACAACATCCAGGGTCTCCTTTTCTTGGGGAACGGTTCGAGCCGTTCCCCCTTTTTCGCCTTTAGACCACTCTGCGCGCATGCATCGGCGACCCGTTCCATCCCCCCGGCTTTTTTCTGTCCTGGTACGCCACTTTGTCGGCGACTCCAACATGGCAACCTCGGGTTACGCGATGAGGCCGCTAACCCGACCTACCGGGCTACCGGCTGAATGGGAACTCCCCGTTTAAAAAGCCCCCCCAGTCCCAGTGTTGTCCGGTTAGAAAAATGCATCTGTACATTTCGACTCAAACCCACTGCTTTTCACCCTCCCCCAGCCCCTCCCAACAAGGGAGGGGGGCTTAAATGTAACAGGCCACTTGAATCGTAAAATTTGGCCACTTGAATCGTAAAGAATTATTGAAACATTTCAAAGGGGTTTTGTAGCAGATTTTAAAGGGGGTTTAAAGCCCCCTTTAAATGGCTTGCAGCGTTGATAATGATTGTCATTATAGACGGACTATTTACGCCTCTTTCGAAAGGCGATATCGATGAGGCTCCCTGTGCTGGCTTGTGGCGGTACTTTTTGCTCTTGCGCTTGTACCGCTACGCTATTAGGTCTTCCTTGTTAGAACCTGTCCTGACTCTTTCACCAGTTCCGGTAGATCAGTTCTTGCCTGCTTTTTCCTTTGCCTCCACCGCCGATGGTGTAGGTGATGCCGACTGTGTCAAACTGGAAGCCGGCGAAGACTTTCCTCATCTCCGGATGGTCGTTGATGGTTAGGATAGCACTGCCTTTCATGGCCCGCATGGCCTCGGCGATCTTGGTGTATTCGCCCAGACCGAAGGGGACTCCGTAGCCTTCGGTCTCCCAGTAGGGCGGATCCATGAAGTGCAGAGTGTAGTCGCGATCGTACTTCTGCAGGCAGCTGTGCCAGTCGAGGTGCTCGATCCAGACTCGGGCGAGTCGCAGGTGCGCTTGGCTTAGGTCCTCTTCGATCCGGAGCAGGTTGAGGCGGGGCGGTGAGCTGGCTGCGGTGCCGAATGTTTGCCCGGTGACCTTACTGCCGAAGGCGAGCTTCTGGAGATAGTAGAACCTCGCGGCGCGCTGGATGTCGGTGAGGACTTCGGCGGGTGTGGCCTTGGCCCACTCGAATAGTTGACGGCTGGTAAGTGCCCACTTGAACTGGCGTATAAACTCCTCTAAATGATGCTTTATGACCCGGCTAAGGTTGGCGACGTCGACGTTGATGTCGTTTAGGACTTCGACCTCGGCCGGTTGCCTCATGAACAACATGCTGCCGCCGCCGGCGAATTCTTCAACGTAACATGTGTGCGGGCGGCTGTGGATCAGCGGAAGCAGGTGTTTAGCCAGGCGACGCTTGCCACCGGGCCATGCTATTATCGGGTAGTGCTTTGTCATGTGAGCCCTTTCATTTTGTATTCATTTGTGCTAGGCTCTCTCCGCCTCGTACGGGGTGGGGGAGCCTTGGCCTGGCTCACAGGCGTGATCTGTGCGTTGGGTGGCCGGACGGTAGTTAGCGCTACCGTCCGGTCGCTCCCTCTCTATAATTCAATTGTTTTAGATTTGGCCCCGGGAAACCGGGGCCATTTGTTTATGCTGCCGCCGGGACCGTAAGGGTGAATGCTGACGGGGTGTACGACTGCCCCGAGGTCATCGCCGTGCTGCCGGTAGTGATGGCTTTTATCACGCCGTCGGTCGCTGTCGTGCCGGTTTTAACGATGATGCAGGTTGCCGTACCGGTCCCGGATGCGACGATGGGTGCTGCGGCCGCTTCGACCTCCACACTGGCACTCGAACCGATTGCCGATGCCGAGACCTTGGTGTAATCCGTACCGGTGAGTCCTGAACGCGTGAGGATGACGCCGGTGATCGCGCCGGCGTTGGCCGGATTGGTGGTCATCGTGGTGTATAGCACCATCGTGCCTGTTGCGATGTCGTTGAGTATGAGGTCGCTTACCGCGGCCGGGATTTGTTTTGTTGCAGCCATAAAATTTCTCCTGAATAATCAATATTATTGCCACACCCCTGTGATGTAGCGTTTGGTTGTCGTAGTGGACCCGTCGACGCGTCTGCGGTCAACAGTCCGGCCAGACGGGGACCTGATGGAGCCGGAGCCTGCCAGCGCAGGTAAAAGCTCTGCGAATGCCAATGTGGGCGTGACAGTCATGCCATCTGCGGACAGCAGGCCCACGGCGGCCGCTTGAGACAGAGCAGGGGTGATTTGTAGATTGCTTGCAGTCAGTACGCCTATCAGCCCGGCTGAGGTGATTGTGGGAGTGACGGCGATTGAACCCGCGGTTGCTGTGCCTGCGGCTACCAGCTGAGCTGCGGCAATCGCAGGGGTAACCGCTAGGGAGTTAGCATTCAGTGTACCCACTAATTCGGCAGGGGTGATGGTCGGGGTGACGGATGCTGAACTCGCGGCGACAGCGGGGACCACTACCGCAGCCTCGATTCTGTCGCCATTAAATATGGCAGTATTAAATAGACTAGACATATGTAGTATTCGTACCCGAGTCTACCTTACGAGCATTATAATAGTGATTATCTGGGTACAGAAACGTGTTAGTACACGAGCTGGCAACTACTAAATCATTACCTACAGCTCCACCGTGAAACCTGTTATGCGTCAACTTGGCACGGTCGCAGTTGTCTAGCTGGCACGCCGCTGAGGAGTTGCCGACGATGTTCATGATCGTGTTCCCGGATAACTCAGATTGTTTACCGCCGATTAACTGCACAATAGCTGCAGGCGTAACGGCAGGAGCTGTTCCGCCATTTTCGTACAATTCAATATTATTGTCGGTAATTTTGAACCTGTCGCCATAGAGCCGTAAAGCGCCACCCCGTGCCGTGATGTTATTGTCGCGGATGGCTACGACATTCGCCAAGTCTCTAAGTAGGCACTCTAAGCCCCAGTTTTCACCAGCAAGAGTGTTGCCTAGGAACTGGAGACTGTCCCCACCACCGATGCACTGTATCCCTGACCAAATTAGACAGTCCGTGACCTTGCCGCAGAAATATCCGTCCATTTTAGGAAGAGTGTTGCTCAACCTAATTGATCTACCGCCGCAGTAATCGAGGTGCAAGTGGTGGAAGTGAAACTGGGAGGTGAACCAGTTGGCCTCCACTATTTCCATCTCCCCCTCTATTTCCTCGTAGACATCATCTACATCTAGGTGGATGGCATACCGTCCCGGTTTCCCGGACTCGGGTATAATTGCGAAATTCGATAGCTGAAACCCCCTGTTTTTGTAGCCCATCGGCTCTAGCTCTTTAGGTGTCAGCCGGAATACGTCACGGGTATTAGGCACGTTAGCCCGGATCATCAGAAACGTAGAACCGAGACCTGCTCCATCCCATGAAGCTGTGTTTGTTTTCCTGATTATTTCATTGCCGTCTCCCTCTAAATAAAACGTCCCAGCTGCCAGCTGTACCTTCTTCCCGGAGGCATTGGCTTCGCGGAGATTGATCGTATCTGACACCCAATCTCCTCTCGGCCTAACCACTGCAGCGGCGTCCTGCAGCTCAACAAGGTGTTGGGCCATCATGCGCAGTTCTACGGGCCGCCCGACGGGATGTGTCTGATCAGCGCCCTCTACGCCACGGATCACAGTGAGGGTAGTCCCTGTTTTATCTGTGACTTCCACGACCTCCAAGCTGAGGCCTTCGCTATCTGCTAGCGTGAGATAAAACGGCACAACTGGAAATACATCGGCTGCAACAACCATCGAGGTACTATTGATAAGCAGTTGAGCGCCTAAAGTTGACGCGGCATTGTTCTTTACGTTATGCATCCGGCTCCCCTTATGGTCCTGTTATCGAGAAATCATCTAAAACGGCGGTGACAGTGCCGTCCACCAGATCACCGGCATGTAGCTGTATCACCACTGTTTCGAGTCCGCCGGGGCCAGCGTAGAGGTATGTTGCCTCTCTCCACGTGCTGTCGGCGGCGAAATTGGCAGCGTTAGCAGTGGCTATGGTGCCGCTGAAGTCCAAAAATTGCCCAGATGACGCAAGGTACCAAATGTGTAGCGTCTGGCCCGTTACAAGATTGATATCCTTACTGACACCGAAAGTACCATCCCAGATCTCTTCGTCTTCCCCGTCAAGCTCTCCAGTCCAGACGCTATTGGCATACCCGTATAGCCCCCCATACGTGCCTGCCGCACCAGAGTGGTTCTGAGAATTGATGAGGTAAGGGGTCATTTCTGATCCAACGGGGGTCCACCCTTCCAGGGTCTCGGAGAAATAGCCGGGAGGAACTACAACTGCGGCGGCGGCGGCGGCAGCTGCAGAAAGCGGGCCAGCGCCAGCGGAATTCACGGCCCTAACCTTCACATAATACGTCACTCCCTCGGTTAACGGTCCGTTGATGATCATCTGCGTAGTCCCGGCCGGAATGTCGAGGTAATACCCGCATGTGTCATCGCCTTGCAGCGGATAGCCGCCTGTGCCACCATCAAAGTTCGCCGCGTCAAGCCCGGGGTCAATGGAGTAATATAGCTCATACCCGTCTTCACCGGCCAAATCGCTCCATATTGCCGTAATCTGCGCCGGGGTGTTGGACACGCTAAGCCCGGTCACCTGGGCGGGCGCGATAGCTGCAAGCACCAGATTCGCGGCGCCGATCGCCGGCGTCATTGACATGTTCGCCGCAACCGCCGCACCTACTGCCGAGGCTGCTCCAATAGTCGGCGTGGCACTAAGCGAACCAGCGGCCGCGACTCCGACTAATTCCGCCGCGCCGACCGCAGGAGTGGCGGAGAGGGCGCCGGCTACGGCCACTCCCACCAGATCGGCAGCACCAATAGCGGGCTGTACAGCGATATTCTGAGCAGCAACATCCCCGACCAGCTCAGCCGCGCCGATGGTCGGCTGGAGCGCCATGGAGCTAGCCGCGACCGAGCCCGCGGTCAAGAGCTCCGCCGCTCCGATCGTGGGTTGAATCGACATGCCAGATGCGGCGAGCACTCCGACTAATTCCGCCGCGCCGATCGCCGGAGTGGCGGAGAGGGCTCCTGCTACGGCCACTCCCACCAGATCGGCAGCGCCAATAGCGGGCTGTACAGCGATATTCTGAGCAGCAACAACTCCAATCAGCTCGGCCGCGCCGATGGTCGGTTGGAGCGCCATGGAGCTAGCGGCGACCGATCCCGCGGGCACCAGCTCCGCCGCCCCTATCGAGGGTTGGATCGACATGCCAGATGCGGCGAGCACTCCGACCAGCCCGACCGCTCCGATCGAGGGTTGGATAAACATGCCGGCTGAAGCGACGACTCCGACCAGCCCGGCCGCGCCTATCGAGGGTTGGATCGACATGTCAGCTGAAGCAGCGACTCCGACCAGCTCGGCCGCGCCGATCGCCGGCGCCACGGACAGGGAACCTGCCGACGCAAACTCAGATGGTCCGCTTTCAGCCTCCCCTAAATAGTCCCACATGATGCTGTCAATGGGCCACCCAGCTGCTAGCCGCACGTCTATCTCAGCCTGGGTAGTGGCGTCGGGTAGTCCGTTGACGGCATAGCCGGACACCCACACTCGATGACCGGCTGCAGCGCGAGCAGCTGGACTAGGGAGGCCGGTCCCCACGGTGGTGTCGATCAGGCGCAACGCCTCGGTAAGCAGGGCGAGGACGTCGGCATCTCCGGTGTAGACTTCGGGGAGACCGAGGAGTTGGGTGAAATCTCTGGTTATGGCATAGGGTGAGTTGACGGCATCACTTTGTGAGAAGTTTGCGGTCAGGACCAGGGAGGTGTCGGTGAGTACATCCCCCACCATGTAATGGACCGGAGCTCCGGGGATCTTGAACATATCGCCGGGCTTTGAGTAGATCAAAAACTCGGTGCCGACTCCTATGACCAGGTTGCTTCCGTTTACTATCGATATTGTTCCAGCCTTATACTGGGCCATCGTCCCCCCGTCACAACTTAGTACGCATCATCAGTTATTGGTCCATCCGGCCTGCTGCAGCCCTGAGAGGAGCTGGCTTAGACGTCGGGCCATACCATGGGTGGCAGCTCGGATATGACCTCTTCAGGCCTCGGCACAGCGCGCTCCCCGGAGGATACCTTTGCCATCTCGGCATAGACATAGGCATTGCAGTTATCCATCCAGGTGCCGAAGGCTACTCCCTCGGCCTGAAAGGGACCCGGATAGCCGGCACGAAGCGCGCAGGTAAGGGGGCTGTCATATCGCCTGGATTGAGCCACCTTTTCGGAATGCCTTTCCAGTGCCCGATTTATCTCACGCAGGATCTCCTCCAGGGTAGGAAAAGGCTTTACCCGTTCTCTTGTCTCTGGTTTCCCGTCTATGATGTGAGTGGCACCCTCGGGACAATTAAGAAAGAACTCTTCTCCAGCCTGGACGTCGCAGGCGACTTGACTTGCAGGCCCGCTAACGAACATTTTTATCTTGCCGGTCTCTATTGAATATATGGCGACTTTCATTATCTCAACCCCAATACGCTTGTTATGATCGCTTGACTGACATCAACTGCGGCCTGATCAGTAGTAACGCTGAGGGTATAGGTATTGTCGCCGGAAGCTATATTATCGTCGAAAGCCGAAAAGCATAAGGTTCCAGCCGGAAGGTTGTTAAATCCAAGGTAAGCTCCGGTACCAATCACAGCTGCCCCCTTTTTAACTTCAGCAGTAGAATACCAGCCAGTGCCCCCTGCATTTGTATACTTGTAGGAAACGGTTATTAGATTGCCCTGCCCGCTTAGATTGGCACCGGCCGGCACATTGACGGTGAATGTTGCCACGACCACGGTCGACCACTCCGGGATAGAGGCATCGACGGGTCGCCACACCTTTTGAATGGTTACTGCATTACCTTTAATTTTAAGTGTTTCAACTTGAGCCTCGCCGATCTTAGCAGCGGTAATGGCAGCATCTGCTATCTTTGCCGTAGTTATAGCGGCGTTCTTGATCATGGCGTTGCTCATATAGACGGCGCCGTTATCCACTATGAAGGGGACCTGGACCGTGGCCGCGTTGTCCGGGTCCACTATGGCGAATCTGTCAGCCAGGATCTCAACGGCACTCGTGTTGCCGTCACTCCACAGCCCCATCCCGGCGATCCGGCCGTTGACATCGACCTTGATGGTGTACTGCGCCGTGATGGTGCCTGCTGCAGCGTCGGCAATACTGGCCGCGTCTACCGCTGTTGCCGCGTACCCCTCAGCATCGGTTGCATAGGTGGCAGCATTGGATGCAGCCGTCTGTGCGGTCGTGGATGATGATGCGGCATTGCTGGCATATGTCGCCGCGCTCCCGGACGCGGTGCCGGCTGTGGTGGCACTGGCTGATGCGGCCGAGGCGGAATTACCGGCA
>DNRQ01000125.1 GCA_003499925.1 Geobacter sp. | reverse complement strand
CTCTATTCGTTTAATGGGTGACCCCTCGGCTATTTGTGAAATTGTGCGTCCGCGGATGCGGCTCAATCCAAGGATTGGAGACTTGCTATAGCAGGAAGTTCACTTTGAAAGTTGCAAGACGAGATCGAGTAATGAAATTAAAGGCCCATTTCTCGAAGGATGGCATGTAGCAGTTCTGCGGTGACATCAGATTGTTCGGATTTAGAATAAATAGTGACAAGAATGATGTCGTCACGAGCCTCAAGGTAATAGATGCAACGGTAGCCAGAACGTTTCCCTTTTTGAATATCGCTGTTCTTCAGGCGAACCTTGAAGATGGTCAGATTGACGCCAGGAACATGGTCGCCGGGGAGTTCGCCCGCGAGCAATTGATCGATCAGAGGCTGTATGTCGGAACGGATTGAACGGTATTTCTTGGCGAGAGCACGCAAATTGCGCTTGAATTCAAAGGTGAAGGATATGCTGACGGGGTTAGTGGGCATCTATTCCCTTCCAAAGCTCGGATATGGGAAGCGTCTCCCCGGCCAGCGCCTCCTTCATACCTTGACGGATGCTTTCCTCAGCCGGCTTCAGAAGTATGCCGTGGCGGAACCCACGCACAATTTCGAGTAAAGCCGGGAGGTATTCTTCGGGCGTGGCTTTGATCTCGTGTAACAGTTCTTTGGCAAAAGGAGATGTGGCAGAACGCATGACTAATCCCTCATATTTTTCCTTAACTATCTATTAGGAAACAGGAAATGTCAAGCCGGAAGATATTGTAAAATCGAACCGAGTTGCCAACAATCGGCACGACTGGCCCCTAAAAACCGGTCCGGTCAGCCGAAGCCCCGTACCCGCCCAAAAACAAGTGTGACCCGAAGGGTCGCGTCTGTAAATTTTACACACTTGAGACATCTGCCTAGAAGACGAAAGATCAAGATTTTCCAGTGATTCAGTGCTTCATCGCTTCGGGCAGTTTCAGCCCGGCAAGCTCGTAAATAGTACGCGACAGATAGTAAAATACAGCTATCATAATCAACATCGACGGCAGCGCGATCACAGGATAGCTCAGCAGGTTCATGCGCCCTAGTTCCTCGTTGAAGGCGGGAGTGCCAGCCGGGCTACTAACAATCCAGGTCGCCAGAAAATAGTTCATGGCAGAGGAAAATAAAAATGAGCCTCCCAACATCCAGGTGGTGACCTTCAGACGTGCCTCGAAGATTACTCCGTTCCCCCGCTGATGAAGGTTCTTCTGGATTAGCTCGACATTCATCAGCGCAGGGCTGAACAACAGTACACGCACCAGCGGCCTACTGGTGAAGGCGGAGATGACCACAACCAGGCCGACCAGGCCGGGAATCGCTGCTTCTTTTACAGCCAGCCAATATGTATCCAGCTGCAGCAGGCCGATGCCGCCGGTAAGCAGGATGCTGACAAGGCCCAGCACCGCAAGCACATTGACCTTGCGCTCACGCAATAGCGACCGTACGCCCCATAAAAGCGGGAAAGTCAGCGCCAGTAGCAGTGCGTTGACCGTACCCAGATCCTCCGAACCGGAGAGTTTCATCAGTATGATCGAGGGAATGATCAGGGTTATCGACAGTTCTATCAATGGGTTAGGCTTGGCTGCGTTATTCATGGACAATGCCTTTCTTTATTACCGCTGATTCAAGTTCGAAGTGCAACACCAGTGGATGTTTACCGTAGCATATTTCCACCCCGAATAATATCTCATGCGACGGTTGAAATCCAAAACTTTGAGTGGTCTATGGTTCCACAAACCTCCTCTCCCTTGACTTGTCGCCGTAGCCTTGGCGAAGGTTGATGGGAGAGGGATGGGGAGAGGGTGAAAAGCGTCGCTGAAGCCGCACCCTTCCCCCCTCCCAACCTCCCCCCTCCGGGGGGAGGAGTGTGTAGCTGTCAGCTGACAGAGTTGGTAATGACGCGGAAAACTACGCCCCTACCTTGAGCACGATCTTGCCGAAATGCTTGTCCTCTTCCATCATCCGGTGGGCATCCGCGACCTGCTCGATCGGGAACGCCTTCTCGATGATCGGGACGATGGTCCGGTCGGCGAACTTCGGCATGGCACGACGCACGAACTCGGCTACGATCTCGCCCTTCTCCGATACCGGACGGGAACGAAGCACGCTTCCGATGATCTGCTGCCGCTTCACCATCATGAGCGCCAGGTTCAGCTCGGCCTTGATCCCGGAGATGACGCCGATGATGACCAGCCTCCCCTTGTACCCCAGCGAGTTCATGTTGGGGCCGGGGGGCCGGATGGGACCAGGCATTGATCAATTGATAACTTTACCTGGTGCATTTCCGTCCTACCGTTTCCTCCCAGGGTACGTGGAACCCCGGGGGGACGTTCTTGATTTTGAGATTCAGACCTTGAACTGGCGGGAAGTGTAAATCTCAACAGCGTCCCCTGAGACCCGTGCCAAATATTAGCTGAAAAAAAAGGCAACCCCTCAGGGTCGCCTTCTCTCGGTTCCGTTAGGTGAGACGGGGGGGCGTCCACTAGTCGGTGGAGTTCTTCGCCATCTGATAAAGGAGCAGTTCTTGCTCCCTCGCTCCCCTTTCGGCACGCTGGAGTCATCAACGGCAGACACCGACCCCGCTATAGTACTCCGACCCGCAATTCTTATAGCAGGACTTGATCTTCAGGCAGTTCGATTCGAGATCCTCGGCGCAGGAGGTGGAATAGGCATTGGTGCCGCAGCTGGTATAAGGAGCATCCAGATAGGCATACCTCATGTCACAGCTGGCGGTACACTGACTCACCCTGCTCGATTGCTGCAGCGAGTCAACGGTTGAGGAGGTGGTCGCCGATGTGGTGGCTGCTGCGGCGTTGATCTGCTCTTTGGCGGCCTGCGAGAGGGAGTCGGGCGCCACGGTGTAGCTCATCTGCATGATCACCTCGCAGGTCGTGCCGCTGGCGCCAATCTTTATGGCGCCGCTCATGTGGCTGCCGTCGACGATGGTAAAGGAATAAGGCTTCATGACTAAGGTAGTGCCGTCGATTGCCGCCTGCGACCCGGGATTGCTGCAAGTACTGCCGTTCATGGTGCAGGGGAGCCAAAACGCCACGGAAGGAAAGTTCTTCAGGTTGAAAAAGTACAGGTATGCCTGCTGTCCGCCCTGCGTTCCGAGGACCAGCGCGGTCGACTTGGAGTGAAAGGTCGCATCGCAGCTCGACGTCGCCTCGGTCGTTTCAATCCAGAAGCCGTTGACGTCCGACTTGGGCGGCGTACCGTCGGACGAGGCGACGGTCGAAGAGGGGGTCACGATGCTGGTCGCCTCGACGCTGCCGCGCGAAAGGTTGAAAAGAGGAGCGCTGTAAAAGACGGCATTGGTAGATTTGTTCTTCATCGTTACAACGCCCGTTACCGTAGTAACAGCAGTATGATCGAGAAAGCGATCGAAACCCTGATGATTTGCCGTTAAGCTGTCAGCGTGAGGGTTCACTGCGTCTGCGCCGTAAAGAAGCAGTGCTGGCTTCAGGGTGTTGCGCAAGGCGGCCAAAGCTTGTGAAAAGTTTGCGTCGATCGCCTGCAGGGTGGCCTGATTGGGATTGGCGTAGAGCGCCTGCAGGTCGGAAACGTGCGCCGCACTTGCCACCACAATGCTGGTAAGGGGGTTGATGTTAGCCGTACCCGCACCGGAGCTGTATGAGTAGTGGGTGCCCGTAGGCCCGGAAGCCTTGAGGAGATAAGGCCCGACACTCCCCGTCAGGTCAAGGGCAAACCTGCCATCGGCGGCGATCGTTGCGCTTACTTCCTTGGCAGGCGTAGAGGAATCTTTCAGGAAGACGGTGCCCTCCATGGCAGCACCGGTCGACGCCAGCCCCGAAACGACTCTTTCAGCGCCGCCAGCCCCCGGCCCTCCCCCGCTACTTCCCGATCCTCCGCCACCGCTGCAACCGCACCCGACCACGACAAGTACAATAGCCAACAACCTCGGCAATCTCATCCGTTACCTCCTTTGCGCTTTAGTGGGTATTCGGCACACTACCCCTGCGCTTGCCGGAGGCCCAGACGACGCCAGATCGCGGCACCAGCAAGAGATTAATGTGTTGCAATGATCAAGGTTGTTAACATAATAAAAACATAAGGTAAACAGAAAAAGACGGAGACTCGAAGGCTTCCGCCGCAAAGTTTCCCGGGGGGACTGCTATGCTCCTTTCCATTTGTGTAGGCTCCTAGGAGCAGTGCATCAGCTGAAGGGATATATAACGTTCTTGAGATTTAAGATTCAGACCTTGAACTGACGGGAAGTGTAAATCTCAACAGCGTCCCCTGAGACGGCGCTGAGGGCCGTGGTGCGGCGCTCGGAGGGAGTCAGTTCCGGCGTCATGGCGAGGAAGGTGGAGAGAACGAAAAACGGAGTAAGCAGGAAGAAGAACCAGATCCATACAGTGAAGAGAAAATTAGTGTCCATCCCGAAGCTGCTTCTCTCTTTTGTTACAACCAGTCCCCTCCCCCGGAGGGGGAGGGCTAGGGAGGGGGAACCAGGTCGGTTCTTCGCTGAAGCCGCACCCTTCCCCCCTCCCAACCTCCCCCCTCCGGGGGGAGGAGTGTGTAGTTGTCAGCTGACAGAGTTGGTAATGACGCGAAAAACTACGCCCCTACCTTGAGCACGATCTTGCCGAAATGCTTATCCTCTTCCATCATCCGGTGGGCGTCCGCGACCTGCTCGATCGGAAACGCCTTCTCTATGATGGGAACGATGGTCCTGTCGGCGAACTTCGGCATGGCACGACGCACGAACTCGGCTACGATCTCGCCCTTCTCCGATACCGGACGGGAACGGAGCACGCTGCCGATGATCTGCTGCCGCTTCACCATCATGAGCGCCAGGTTCAGCTCGGCCTTGATCCCGGAGATGACGCCGATGATGACCAGCCTCCCCTTGTACCCCAGCGAGTTCATGTTGGGGCCGAGATACTTGGCGCCGACGTGGTCCAGGATCACGTCGACCCCTTTCTTGTTGGTGATCTCCTTGACCGCTTCGGTGAAATCCGGCGTCTCCCTGAAGTTGATGACGTGGTCGGCTCCCAGTTCCTTGACCCGCGCCATCTTCTCGGGGGAAGCGGTCACGATCAGCTTGGACTTGGGGGCCAGGGCCTTGCAGAGCTGGATGGCCGCCGTGTTCACGCCGCCGCCCCCGCCGTGCAGCAGCGCGGTCTCGCCGTCCTGCAGGCCTCCTATCATGAATACGTTCAGAAAAGCGGTGATGTAGGACTCGCAGATGCAGGCGGCCTCCTCGAAGCTCACCAACTCGGGGATGATCATCAGGTGGTTGGCATAGGCGACCGCGTACTCGGCGTAACCTCCGCCCCCCACAAGCGAGATCACCCGGTCACCGACCTTCCAGCCGCTGACGCCCGGCCCCAACTCCTCGATGACGCCCGCCACCTCCAGCCCGAGGATCTCGGAATCGCCCGGAGGGGGGGGATACTTACCTTCCCGCTGCACCAGGTCGGGACGGTTGATCGAGGTGGCATGCACCCGCACCAGTACCTCGTTCTCCTTGGGCGTCGGCCTCTGCGCTTCCCCGAACTTCAGCACTTCCACACCGCCAAAACCTTCCATCAATACAGCCTTCATGGTTCCCGCCTCCTTGATTGATAATTTCATGACAGCCGCTCGCCCACAGCGGTACTGTATACGGCGCACACTATCTCAAAAATCCGGTGCAATGATCAATGGAATTCTCATCGACCGGGGGATCCCTGGAATTTTATCGCGATACCCTTTGCCTTCATCTCGCTGACGGGGAAGAAGAGGTATCTCTGCAGTTCCACCCTTACCTCGGGAAAGATCACTGCGTCCGCTGCGATCCTGGAGGTCTCCTGGCGCAACGCCTGATAGGCCCAGTCGTAGTCCGCGGGGGTGAGATCGGAGGGGGATCCGTAGCGCACGCGGCGCACCTCGATGGTGGCCACCTTCTGGTAGGGGCGCAGCAGCTCATCCAGCGCCAGTAGCGGTGGAAGCTGCTCGTTGCGGGTCGAAGTGGCGGCGCAGCCGCCGCAGGCAAACATGACGGCGCAGACCAGCAAAAGCGCCGGCACTCCCCGTTTCGATGCGTGGTAAAACCGGGTCATTTGCTCTCCTTCTCCAGGCTAAATAGCCGTGCTCCCTCAATTCCGGTACAGTTTAACCGTGATTTTCCCACTTTACAACACTCTTTTACCCATGATACTATTTCGCGTTTCCATCAAAAAAATGATGAAAGGAAGTATCTCATGTCAGGTCACAATAAATGGAGCACCATCAAGCACAAAAAAGGCGCCGCGGATGCCAAGCGGGGCAAAGTCTTCACCAAGATCATCAAGGAGATCACCGTCGCCGCAAAGCTTGGCGGTGGTGACCCGGACGGCAATCCGCGCCTGAGAACTGCTATCGATAAGGCGAAAGCCGAGAACATGCCCAAGGACAACGTGGAGCGCGCCATCAAGAAAGGGGTCGGCGGCCTGGAAGGGACCACCTACGAAGAAACCACCTACGAGGGGTACGGCCCCGGCGGCACCGCGGTGCTGGTCGAGGTGATGACGGACAACCGCAACCGTACCGTCTCCGACGTGAGAAGCATATTCACCAAGTGCAACGGCAACATGGGCGAGTCCGGCTGCGTCTCCTGGCTCTTCGACAAGAAGGGGCTCCTGGTCTTCCCGAAGTCGACCGACTTCGACAAACTGTTCGAGGCCGCCATCGAGGCGGGTGCGGACGACGTGACCGACGAAGAAGAGCAGTACGAGGTGCTGACCGAGCCTGCCGCATTCCACGCCGTGAAGAGCGCGCTCGAACAGGCCGGGTTCAAGTCGGAATCCGCCGAGGTCACCATGATCCCGCAGACCATGGTCAAGCTGGAAGGAAAGCAGGCGGAAAACATGCTCAAGCTGATGGACCGCATGGAAGACAACGACGACGTCCAGAACGTCTACGCGAACTTCGACATCTCCGAGGAGGAGATGGAAAAGATGATGTAGCAACGGACGTCCGGCCGGAGATACTTCAAGGCGCGGCAGCGCGGAAAGGTAAGTCTCGGACCTTTCGCCTGCCGCGCTTTTTTTAACCGTGGTACCGAGTCAAAGGCAGTAATCAGGTTCTTTGATGTTTTAGTCAGTATTACAGGAGGAAGGGGATCGCATGATAATACTTGGTATCGATCCCGGTTCACGGATCACCGGCTACGGCATCATCTCGAAACAGGGGAACCGGCTGATCCATATCGACAACGGCGCCATCTTCACCCAGAGCGCCAAGGACTTCCCGCAGCGCCTGGAGCAGATCTTCACCGGACTCTCCGCGATCATCGTCCAGTACCAGCCTGAGGCCGTGGCTGTGGAGAACGTCTTTCTGGCGAAAAACGCGCAGAGCGCGCTGAAGCTCGGACAGGCACGCGGAGCGGCAATCGTCGCCGCGGTGAACGTGGGGCTCTCGGTTTTCGAGTACACGGCGCTCCAGGTGAAACAGGCGGTGGTCGGCAGCGGCAGGGCCGAAAAGGTGCAGGTGCAGCAGATGATCAAGGCCCTTCTGAACCTCCCCGAGGTGGCGCAGGAGGATGCCTCCGACGCCCTCGCAGTAGCCGTCTGCCACGCCCACTCCGCCGGCATGAACAGCATCCTCAAGTTGGCGAGATAATCCAGATACCCGGATCTCCCGCCCGGCCACCAACTTCCCCGCCCCCGGAGGGGGAGGGCTAGGGAGGGGAGCCGGAGGCAGTCTTCCCCCCTCCCGACCTCCCCCCTCCGGGGGGAGGAGTTGAGCACCCGCACCGCTGAAGAGCACCCGCACCGCTGAAAGGAATCCCATGATCGCCCTGCTTACCGGAAAGATCGCCCACAAGGCGCCCGACTTCATCATTCTCGACGTGAACGGCGTCGGTTACCGGGTGCAGATCCCCTTCTCCACCTACTACACCCTTCCCGCCGAAGGCGGCGCGGTATCGCTGCAGATCCACACCTCCGTGAAGGAGGACGCCATCAACCTGTACGGCTTCCGCACCCAGCAGGAGAAGGAGCTGTTCCAGCTTCTCATCGGCGTCTCCGGGGTCGGCCCCAAGCTCGCCAACGGCATCCTCTCCAACAGCGAGCCGTCCGAGTTGGCCGATTCGCTGCTGCGCGGCGACCTCGGCCGGCTCTCCGCCATCCCCGGAATCGGCAAGAAGACCGCCGAGCGTCTGGTGCTGGAGTTGAAGGAAAAGGTGAAAAAGCTCGGCCTTACCCAGCAGACCCAGCAGGACGTCGCTCCTGCGGCGGCGAAGCAGGAGATCCGCGAGGACGTCCTCTCCGCCCTGATCAACCTGGGCTACAAGGAAGCGGTGGTGCAAAAGGCGCTCAGCGATGTCCGCATCACCGAGGACGCCACGGTGGAATCGATACTGAAGCAGGCGCTGAAAGTACTGATGAAGTAACGGCGGCGGGAGTTCTCTCCGTTTTAGGCTACCTTCCAGCGTCCGGGACTACACCTGAAGTGGTTTCGCGTGTGCAATCTTAAAAAGGGGGATGGAGGAGGTCATCATGGAGTGCCGAATCCAACTGAAAGGCAGTTGCATCGAGAAATACGCGCATTATAGATCCGTCTTGCGCTCTTCTAGAATCAGCCGGCTGGGCGAGACGCCGTCAAGAATTAGCGGTTGAACCGACCGGCGCTTCCAAGAGGGGAGATCATGCGCGATCGGAACGATGTCGGCGATAGGCTTGCCGTTTCGGATAATCCGCACAGATTCGCCAGACTCGACCAAATCGAGGTATAGCTTTGCATGAGCTACCCCATCCCCACCCCAACCCTCCCCTTGAAGGGGAGGGGGTATTTTCAGCGGAAGATCATCGCTAATCAGGATATTAATTTACTCGACCTAGTGCTCATTTGCAGCCACAAAACCTCCCCCCTTTGTAAAAGGGGGGTCGGGGGGGATTTAACCACGTTGGCACCTGCGAGAAATCCCCCTACATCCCCCTTTTACAAAGGGGGACTTTCCCGACACGACCGCTTGACCTTTACCGCCATCTGTTATAACTTGACGCGTCTGTATCCCATGAGAATTGCGCAGCACGGAGAGGTATGACCCGCGCCATAACCCCTGAAAAAACCGATGATGACAGCTTCGAAGCGACGCTGCGCCCCCGCGCGCTCGACGACTACGTCGGCCAGGAGAAAGCCAAGGGGAACCTGGGGCTCTTCATCGACGCCGCCCGCGGCAGGGGGGAAGCGCTGGACCACGTGCTACTCTACGGACCGCCGGGGCTCGGCAAAACAACGCTGGCCAACATCATCGCCTGCGAAATGGGGGTGAGCATCAAATCCACCTCCGGCCCGGTGATCGAGCGTCCCGGAGACCTGGCCGCGATCCTCACCAACCTTGAGCCGCACGACGTCCTGTTCATCGACGAGATCCACCGCCTCTCCCACGTGGTCGAGGAGATCCTCTACCCGGCGATGGAAGACTTCCAGCTCGACATCATCATCGGCCAGGGCCCAAGCGCCCGCACCATCAAGCTCGACCTGCCGAAATTCACCCTGGTGGGCGCCACCACCCGCGCAGGGCTCCTCTCCTCGCCGCTCAGGGACCGCTTCGGCGTCATATCGCGCCTGGAGTTCTACACCCACGAGGAGCTCGCCTTCATAGTCACCCGCTCCGCGCGCATCTTCGGCATGGCCATCGATCCCGACGGCGCCATGGAACTCGCCCGCCGCAGCCGCGGCACCCCGCGCATCGCCAACCGCCTGCTGCGCCGCGTGCGCGACTTCGCCCAAGTCAGGGCGAGCGGCGTGATAACGCGCAGCGTTGCGGACCAGGCGCTGGCGCTTCTGGAGATAGACGAGATGGGATTCGACATGATGGATCGGGCCATACTTCTCACCATCATCGACAAGTTCGGAGGGGGGCCGGTGGGGCTCGACACGATTGCCGCCGCGATCAGCGAGGAAAGCGATACCATCGAGGACGTCTACGAGCCGTTCCTGATCCAGAACGGCTTCCTGAACCGCACCCCGAGGGGGCGCGTCGCGACGGCCGCGGCCTACAGCCATTTCGGCAGGATCGCGCCCGAGCCGCCGCAGGGAAGACTGTTTTAGAGGCGAGAGGCGAGAGGCAATTGACGATTGACAATGGACAATTGACAATGATGAAGTGTAGACATCGCAGAATTGGCAGTGGCAGTGGCAGTGGCAGTGGCAGTGGCAGTGGCAGTGGCAGTGGCAGTGGCAGTGGCAGTGGCATTAACACCACATCGTCAACTGTCAATCGTCAATTGTCAATTGGTGTTATATGCAGCTGATTTTCGATTTTCCCGTCATCCCGCGCTTCAGTTTCGAAAATTTCGTGGTCTGCGGCGGCAACAAGACTGCCTACCTCTTCGCCCAGAAGATCGCAACGGGCGACGCGACGGAAAATCTGCTCTACATTTACGGACCCGAGGGGTCGGGGAAGACACACCTGCTGACCGCCCTCTCCAACGCCCTCGGAGGCATGTACTTCTCCTTCCGTGATGCCGGCTCGCTCTACTCAGGCGACGATCCGACCGAGGGTTCCTCCCGACTGGCGGACCATTTTGCCGACGCCACGGCGCTCATCCTGGACGACCTGCATCTGCTTCCCGACAATCAGGAGGTCCGGGTGGAACTGTGGGAGCTGTTCAACGCCTTTTACATCTCGGGTAAAAAGATCGCCATCTCCGGGCCCACCCCGCCCAAGGAACTGCCGCACCTGGACGGACATCTGACCAGCCGGCTCCTCTGGGGGCTCGTGGCGCGCATGGATGTTTCAGATGATGAATCGAGAAGGATGATTCTGAAGAAGCTCGCCGAGGACCGGCAGATGTCGCTTCCGGACGAGGTGATCGACCAGATGCTGCTAAGGGTGCGGCGCGACATTCCGTCGCTCGTCTACGCGCTGGAGACCATCAACCGCTACGCCATCGCCACCAAGAGGAAGATCGGGCTGCGTCTGGCGAAAGAGGCGCTTTAGAGGCAGGGTGAGGCAGGGTGAGGCAGGTAAAGGTAAAGTAAAGGTAAAGTAAAGTAAAGGTTGTAGCCGCGTTTCCCGTGATTTCCCGTAGGTCGGGTTAGCGCCAGCGTANNTACGCTGGCGCTAACCCGACCTACTCCTACGTTCCCAGGCCAAATCGTCAATCGTCAATCGTCAATTGCTTCACCCCGCCTTCTTCGTCTCCAACTCCTCCCACCGGGCAAACCCGGCCGCCAATTCCGCCTCAAGCCGGCTGTAGTTCGCCGAAATGCCCGCCACTCCCCCCTCTGCGGAGGCATAGGAGGAGGGATCGGCTAGCATGGCCTCGACGGCGGCAAACTCCTGCTCCAGCACGGCGATCCCCTCCTCAAGACGCTCCAGCTCGATCCTCTCCGCATAGGTCAGTCCCTTCTTCGGCTTCTCGCTCTTATTGGCCTGCGCCTCACGCTTCTCGACCCGGACGGCGGCACTGGCAACCCGCGACGCTTCCTTGCGCTCCCGATAGTTGGAATAGTTCCCCTCGTAGAAGGTGACCGCCCCCTCCCCTTCGAAGGCTAGTACGCCGGTCGCCACCTTGTCCAGAAAGAACCGGTCGTGGGTCACCATCAGCACGCAGCCGGGAAAGGAGGCGATGGAGGCGTCCAGCAACTGCAGGGTCGGGATGTCGAGGTCGTTGGTCGGCTCGTCCAGGATCAGCAGATTCGAATCCTGCAGCATGAGCCTTGCCAGTATCAGACGGCTCTTCTCGCCGCCGGAAAGACTGCTTATGGGACGCCTTCTGTCGTCCGGCGCGAACAGGAACTCCTCCAGATAGCCGATCTTGTGGCGCTTCTCGCCGGCACAGGTGACGTAGTCCCCTTCTCCGAAGAAATCGTAGATGGTCTGCCCCGGGTCGAGCACCTCCCGCAGCTGGTCGAAATAGGAGATCTTGGTCTTTTTGCCGACCACGACCTTGCCTGCATCGGGCCCCTCCTCTCCCATGATCATCCGGATCAGCGTGGTCTTGCCGCAGCCGTTAGGCCCTATCACGCCGACCCGGTCCCCGCGCTTCATGCCGAAAGAGGCTTTTTTGATGAGTTTCTTGTCGCCGTACCCCTTGCTGACCTCGGCGAGTTCCAGTATGGTGCCGCCGAAACCCTCCTCGGTGTTGAAACCGATCTTCAGCTCCCTTCTGGCGGGACCCGAGCAGTTCTCCTCCAGGTCGTAGAAACGGTCGATGCGCGCCTTCTGCTTGGTGCTGCGCGCCTTCGGTCCGCGGCGCATCCACGCCGTTTCGGTTCGAAGCAGGTTCAAAAGGCGCGAGCGGGTAGTCGCCTCGCCCATCAGCTTCTCTTCCCGCTGCTCCAGGTAGGTGGAATACCCCCCCTGGTAGGAGAGGATGCCGCCCCGTTCCAATTCCAGCATCCGGGTCACCACCTCGTCCAGAAAATAGCGGTCGTGGGTGATCAGCATCACGGCTCCCGGATACCCTTTCAGGTGATCCTGCAGCCACTGGGTGGTATCGGCGTCGAGATGGTTGGTCGGCTCATCTAGAAGCAGAAGTTCCGGGGCCTGCAGGAGGAGCTTTGCCAGCGCCACCCGCCGCTTGGTTCCGCCTGAGAGCGTGCCGATGCGCTGTTCGCGGTCGGGCAACTGGAGATGGGTCATGATCTCGGAGACGCGGTGGTCCGTATTCCAGCCGCCGTGGTGCTCGATCCAGACGGAAAGCTCACCCTGGCGTACCAGGAGCCTGTCCATGTCCGGCGGATTGCCGGCCATGCGCTCCGAGAGCTCGTTGAAGGTCGCCATGGCGCTCCGGATCTCCTGCAGCCCTCCCTCGATTTCGGCGGCAACCGTGGAGTCGTCGTCCAGCACCGGCTCCTGGCTCAGGTATCCGACCGAGGCGCCGCGCTTCATGGCGATCGAACCGCCGTCGTGGTCCTCGATGCCGGCCAGGATGGTCAGAAGGGTCGACTTCCCCGCACCGTTTGCGCCGATCAGCCCTACCCGCTCATCCTCGCCGACCGCGAAGGTCACACTATCGAGCAGTTCCCTCGATCCAAAGCTCTTGCAAAGTCCGGATACGTCTACAACGTTCATGCAAACTCCATTTAGTTACCCGATTGGTGCTTGTCCTCCGCTGAAAAACTCCCTCCCCCATCAGCCTGCGCCCGGGCTACGGCTGACAAGCAAAGGAGGGGTGTCTCCATTGAGTGCAAGAATTATATTTATGAGGCAATACGAGCTACTTTTTCGTCCTGAAAAAATTGCTCAGGTTATCGAGGATTGACGAGGGGCGGTACTGTTTCGGGATGGCATAGCTACCGTTACGGTTCACGGGAACGGTCAGCTGTCCCATCGGAGTTTCCAGATCGAGCCCCGCCGACAGCTGGTATGGAATAGCGTCGGGATTTGGCTGGCGCTTCATTATTTGCACCAGATCGCCATAGGAAATCCGGATCGGGATGCGCAGGTCCGTTGCGGCTCCGGAAGGAAATCTTACCTCCTCGCGCGCCCCTCCCTTTGCCAGCGGGAGCGCCATCACCTTCAGGCTATAGCTGTACCCTAGCAGGCTGACATCGAAGGGATTGGTATTCTCAACGCTCAGGTATAGTTCCATCCCCGCGCCGCCGCCGTCCACCGAAACGACGTTGAAATCCTTCACCGTTACCACCGGTTCCTGCACCAGCATGGTGCAGCCGGTGAGAAACATGAACAGTAGCAGCAGACAGGCACCTTTTCTCAAACCATCTCTCCTTGAACGCCTGAAACGGGAATGCTGCGGCCTCTACCAAGCATCCGCCGTGTTTCCCCCTCCCCCTCCGGGGCCGGGGAGTTGTCATCTCGTTCCCAAGCTCCAGCTTGGGAACGTAAATTGTACAGGAAGCTCCGCTTCAACGACTCAAAGCTGGAGCTTTGACAGCGATTGCATTCCCAAGCTGGAGCTTGGGAACGAGAAACTTCTCAGTTGGAGCTGACCGACTACCCCGTTTAAATAAAAAATGGGCGGGTCCGGAATCCGGAACCCGCCCACTATAGCACAACCGTACCTAAAACATCAAAACACTATCGGATACTGGCAACTTCCAGCAGTAATCCCCTCTGCATCTCGCGCAGGATCTCCGCCCTGAAACGCTTGCGGACCTTGTCGTAGGCCGCCGCAGCGGGGCCGGTGCCGCAGTAGAGCCGCTTGGCCCGAGACAGGTTCCCCTTGGCCATGCTGAGCTTCTCTTTGAGCTCTTTCACCGCCGCATCGGCACATTTCTCGTCGTCCCTCATCTCGGCGGGGCGGTAACCGTGGCTAAGCGCCCTCTCGGGCATCAATTGCCAGACTCCCATGGCCCCCCTTGAGGAGACCGCCCTGGAGGAGAGCTTGTGCCCGCCTGTTTCCGCCAGCGCTATCTCAGCCAAATCCAGCGGCGTGAACTTGGTCCCCTCGGTTTTTTCGTAGCAGATCTCGGCGAGCCACTTGGCCCGGGCCGGGGTGGTCCTGCGCGCGAAAGTTGTGTAAATGGCGGGAAGCAGCTTCTTCCTCCCGTCTAAAATGGCATCATTGGGGATTTCCACCAGCGCCGCAGGAATTGAAGCCGGCAACTCGCCCGACCTCTCGCCCGGCTCCACCCCGGAGAGCAGCACCCGATCCGACTGGGAGATGCCCGGACTGACCGGTACCTGCGCCTGCTGCAGGTGGGACTGGTCGCACGATGTGCTCAAAAAGAGCAGCGCGACCAGCAGAATCAGATTTTTTCTCATAGATAGTTTGTTCGATATGGCTCATGCCGGCTTTAGGTAACGATACGTAAATGTCGGTGTAGCCTGCGCCAATCATCTCCTTTCATTAAAGTTTGACGGCGTCAGCCGCCAACATGAGGGTTAAGTGTAGCCAAACCCGACAACATTGCAAGCATTAAATTAAGCTTCTGTAAGTTTTGCCGACAAAAAAAGAGGACCGCCAGGCAATCCTCTTCGCTTGACCCTCTATTATCCACACGTTACAGCTGCACTCCCATGACGTCGGCGACCGTGTGAATATCCTTGTCTCCCCTGCCGGAGAGACAGACCACGATGCTCTTGTCACTGGCAAGCGTCGGCGCGAGACGCAGTGCGTGGGCGACGGCATGGGCCGACTCCAGTGCGGGGATGATACCTTCCTCGCGGGTCAGTTCCTGGAAGGCGGCAAGCGCCTCGTCGTCGGTCACCGAGACATAGCTGGCCCTGCCGGACTCCTTGAGGAAGGCGTGCTCGGGACCGACACCAGGATAATCGAGGCCGGCCGAAATGGAGTGGGCATGCGCGATCTGGCCGAACTGGTCCTGCAGCAGGTAGGTCTTGTTGCCGTGCAACACGCCTACGGTCCCGGCGCAAAGCGGCGCCGCATGCTGCCCGGAATCGATCCCGTACCCCGCGGCCTCAACGCCGACCATCTGGACCGAAGTGTCGTTTGTGAAGGCATGGAACAGGCCGATCGCGTTGCTTCCCCCGCCGACAGCGGCGACCAGGTAATCCGGCAGCCTTCCTTCGGCCGCCAGGTGCTGTTCCCTCGCCTCATTCCCGATGATGGTCTGGAAATCGCGCACCATGACCGGATAGGGATGGGGACCGGCGACCGTCCCGATGATGTAGAAGGTATCCGCCACGTGGGTCACCCACTGGCGCATTGCCTCGTTCATGGCATCCTTGAGCGTGGCGGTCCCGGAGTTCACCGGGGTCACCTTGGCGCCCAGAAGCTTCATCCGGAAGACGTTAAGCGACTGGCGTCGGATGTCCTCCTCCCCCATGAAGACCTCGCACTCCATGCCGAAGAGCGCCGCAACCGTCGCCGTCGCCACGCCGTGCTGTCCCGCGCCGGTCTCGGCGATCACCTTCTTCTTCCCCATGCGCCTGGCCAGCAGACCCTGGCCGATGGTGTTGTTCACCTTGTGGGCGCCGGTATGGTTCAGGTCCTCGCGCTTGAGATAGATCTTGGCCCCGCCGTATTTGCGGGTCAGTTTCTCGGCGAAATAAAGCGGGTTCGGCCGTCCCACATACTGGCGCATGTAGTAGGCGAACTCCTCCTTGAATTCCTTGTCGTTGCGGTAATGATTGTACGCTTGCTCGAGTTCCAGGAGCGCGGGCATCAGCGTTTCGGATACGTATCTGCCGCCAAAACGGCCGAAATGTCCACTAGTGTCAGGTAGGTCCAAAGTCGCCTCCGAGTACAGATTAGGAAAGGCATAATAGCCTGTATTCAATTAAATTGCAAGCTTACAGAACAGGACACCCAGTCAACCCCCCGCCATCACAGGCTTTTAGGCGTTTCCCTTTGCCTTATTTGTGGCATTAATATACAAATATGGACTGCTTTTAGAGCGACATTTTGGCTCCGCAGCAGGGGCAAAGGCAGGGGCTAGGGGCTAGGGGCTAGGGGCTAGGGGCTAGAGGCTAGGGGCTAACAGAAATAGCAGTCAAAGGGGAAACAGATGCCATTGGAAAGACCGTTTCACATAGTCCTGGTGGAACCGGAGATCCCGCCCAACACGGGCAACATAGCAAGGCTTTGCGGCGCGACCGGCACCATTTTGCACCTGGTCGGCAAGCTCGGATTCTCCACGGATGACCGATACCTGAAAAGGGCGGGGCTCGACTACTGGAGCGAGGTGGACATCCGCTACTGGCCCGATCTCATGAGCCTGCAGCAGGCGCATCCCGAGGGGCGCTTCATCTACACGAGCAAGAAGGCGTCCAAGAGCTATCTCGGCATGCGTTTTGAGGAGGGAGATTTCATCGTATTCGGCAAGGAGACAAAGGGGCTGCCCGATGAGCTGATCGAGGCAAATGCGGAGATGGCGGTGAGGATTCCGATCATAGGGAAGGTGCGCAGCCTCAATCTCTCGACCTCAGCGGGAATTGTCCTGTACGAGGCGCTGCGTCAGACCGGCGCGCTCGATGGGGCTTAGGTTAGCTCCAGCGTTGCCCCTCCTCCGGTTGGGGAGAGGGTGAAAAGCTCGCATAGGATTCACCCTCCCCCCCGCCCCCTCCC